>JAYTCN010000225.1:0-9884 GCA_043736475.1 Paracoccaceae bacterium | reverse complement strand
CCTTGCCAGCGCCAACGCCACGTTCGCCCTGCCTGAAATTCGTTCCGGCACGGTGGCTGATGCGGCCAGTATCAAACTGCCCAAACGCATCCCCTATCACGTGGCGATGGACCTGCTGCTGACCGGGCGCTGGTTCGATGCGGCGGAGGCTTTGCGGCTGGGTCTGCTGAAGGAAATCACCACGCCCGCCGATCTGCTGGCCAAAACCTGGGACTTGGCCCGTTTGCTCGAATCCGGCCCGCCGCTGGTGCAGGCGGCGATCAAGGAGATTGTCCGCGAGGCCGAAAACATGCGGTTTCAGGACGCGCTCAATCGCATCACCAAGCGGCAGTTTGCCACCGTGGACCGGCTCTATGGATCGGCGGACCAGAAGGAAGGGGCACGGGCGTTCGCCGAGAAGCGGGAGCCGAGGTGGCGGGGGGAATAGGGCGCACGAGACCAGGCTGCCTAGGGAAAATAGGCGGCGATTTCCTCGATGTAGTTTGACCGCAATCGATTGTTCTGTCGCAGCGCCTGCTTGGCGGATTCAGCCAGTTCAAGCGAAATTTGACCGATGATGCCAAATCGAAGGAGAGATATCTCAATCAGATACTCATCGACGACCAATGGGCTGCATTGAAGATAACTATCATGCCGCAGGAATGTATTTTCTGTTGCTTTCAAGGCGATACAAGGTCGCCACTGCCTCGTATTTATTCGAAAGAAAGTGCCAGAATTGAAATCAATGCAGGCAAACATCTTTAGCTTCTGAGGTTCGATGGTCGGGTCCCAAATCCACGTTACCTCGAAAAACTTCACAATCAGAGCCGTATGAAACGCGCGGTCTCACGCAAGTTCTCGATTATTTCGGCCTTGTCCCTGGTCTCGTCCAACATGTCCTCGTAGAGGATGATCCCGCCATTGGCGTTCTGCCAGTCCAGCCCATGAGTCGCGGCCGTGCGCTGGGTAAAGGTCATGGCTCTCGACTTGGATAGTGCCTTGTCCAATTCTTCGACCTCAGTGGACGAGAAGCATTCAAGATTTGACCCGGCCCCGCTTCCTTCCTGGGTTACGTGGTAGCCCTTGAGTTGCCAGGGCAGTTCTTCCAAGCCGAGTTCGTTCAGGCGAAGTGCTTCACCTTTGATAAGCTCATAAATCTCAAGCGGCACTGGACCGTAGGCCATCGCTTGATATGTTGCCCCAAAGATTGGCTGATAATGCTTGTTGAGGTGGGCTTTGTCAGCGAAATAGCAGGTCTTGAGTAGCGTGTGGAGGTCCAGTGTCTCATACCGTGACAGCATGAAACGAACAGCCTCGAAGGCTTTCTGGGGTGCAAAGCGGAAATGGATATTCATCGATGCCTATATAGGCTCTTACAGTCTCGTTCTCAACAATTTCAGCGTGGCATGACCAATTCGGCGGAAATTTGTTGCCCAATGGACTCTGTTCCGGCAATCGCGATGGACCCGAAACAGGCTTGACGAAGGTCCTTCCGAGCCCGCAAACCTTCACCCCGCCACAAACTCCAAGGCCACCCCGTTGATGCAATGGCGCATCCCGGTCGGCTCGGGCCCGTCGTTGAAAATATGGCCCAGGTGCCCGCCGCAGCGGCGGCAGTGGCATTCGGTGCGCACCGACAACAGGCTGTGGTCGATCTTTGTGCCAATGGCGTCGGGCAGCGCTTCCCAGAAACTCGGCCAGCCGGTGCCGCTGTCGTATTTCGCCGCCGAGGCGTAGAGCGGCAGGGCGCAGCCGGCGCAGCTGAACGTGCCGGTCCCATGTTCTTCGAGCAAGGCCGAGGTGAACGGGCGCTCGGTTGATTCTTCGCGCAGCACGGCGAACTCGGCCTCGTCAAGGATGGCGCGCCATTCAGCTTCGGTCTTGGTGATTTCGAAAGTCTCGGGCACCTCGGGGTGTGAAGCCAGTGCGGCGGTGCCCAGCAAGGCGGCGGAACTGCCCAGAAACAGGCGGCGCGAGATCATGGCTTTCTCCTCGTGTTATCAAATCGCCGGATGCGGGTAGTTCGCACCCGGCTTTGGTTTTACATATTCAATTAATCGATAAACTGCCCGTCACATCTTCGGCAGCAGCACTGCATCAATGACATGGATGACGCCGTTCGACTGCACGACATCGGCGATGGTCACTTTGGCGACACCGCCGTTTTCGTCGGTCAGGGTGATCCATTCGCCGTCCATCTGTGCCTTAAGGATGCAGCCGCCCAGCGTGGTTACGTCATGCGCGCCGCCGTCATCGGCGATCATGCCGCCGATGGCTTCGGCCATCGCATTGGCGCCGACGACGTGGCAGGTCAGGATCTTGACCAGCGAGTCTTTGTTTTCCGGCAACAGCAGGTTTTCGACCGTGCCGGCCGGCAGGGCGTCAAAGGCGGCGTTGACCGGGGCAAAGACGGTGAACGGGCCGTCGCCTTGCAGCGTTTCGACCAGACCGGCAGCGGCAACAGCGGCAACCAGCGTGGTGTGGTCAGCCGAATTCATCGCGTTCTCGACGATATTTTTCGTCTCGAACATATCGGCGCCGCCGACCATCGGGTTCATGGCGAATGCCGCCGAGCCGGTCAGCATTGCCAGCAGTGACAGAGTGATGAGTTTCATGATCGAAGTCCTCTCGGGTTGGTTTGCGAGAGGAGAAACGGGGGCCGTTCGCGGCAAGTTTCAGCTTGAAACATTTGGTAACGCGGGCGTTATCATGTGCGTTGCTCAACATTCTTCGCTGTCCCGGACCTGATCCGGGACCTTCTTCGGCAACGTTGCGCAGAAGGCCCCGGATCAAGTCCGGGGAAGCAGGATTGTCAAATCTCAACTGCCAATTCGGCTGCCAATACGTCACCTGTCGGCGCGCCGGTGGGTGAACCACCTGCCGGTTCGTGGCTTATGGCCAAAGTATAGGTGCCGGTGAAATGCGGGCGCAGCGCGTCGGGCACCAGAAATTCTGATTGGCCAATCGCCGAAACCACACCCAGCGAGGCGGGCGGATTATCGCCCGCAATCACCCACAATTCATAGTCGTGGTCGGGGTCCGGGTTGCCGGAAACGTGGTTGAGTTTCAGCACCGACGATCCCCGGTCATAAACTGCAACCAGGCGTAAATCGGTGTTTTGGTTGATTAGAGACGCCAACAATTGTGTCGCGTCAGGCTGACCTGTTGGCAACACTGTCAAAGCCACAGACGCGGCGATACCCGCCGCCGCAAGCCCGCGCCAGAGCCACAGGTTCGACCAGAAACCAGCTTTCGTTTCTGTCCCAAACAATCGCGCGTCAATCGCCGACTTCACCGATTCTGGTGCCAGAACCGGCGCGTAAGCCCCGTTCAACGGTTCCAACTGCGCCCGCCAGGCGGCCACCAGATCGGCAAAATCAGGATCAACCAGCACGCGCCGCTCGCACGCCGCCCGCTCGGCCACCGACAATGTGCCCAGCACGAATTCGCCAGCCAAACCGTCGTCGTTATGATCAAGTTCGTCGATCATCGGCTCAAACACTCTCGCAAACTCAGCAGGCTGCGCCGCAGCCAGGTTCGCATCGTATTCAGCGGCACGTTAAAACGCGCTGCCAATTCTTCATAGGAATAACCGTCAACATAGGCGGCGCGAACGGCCGCGGCCCGATCGGGGTCCAGTTCGGACAAGCAGAGATCAATCCGCCGTCCGGCATCCTTGTTCAGCAGCGCCGCCTCCGGTCCCGGTGCCGGATCGGGCGTCCCGGCCACCGCGTCCAGATCGCGCATCGGCGCTTTGCGCGAACGGAGCCGGTCAATTGCGGTGTTGCGCGCAATCGAAACCAGCCAGGAAACAGCCGAATTCGGCCCCGGTCGGTAGCGCTCGGCGTGACGCCAGATTTTCACGAATGTCTCCTGCAAGGCTTCCTCGGCGTCGGGCCGGTTACCAAGGATACGCAAGGCAACGCCAAACAGTTTCGCCGACGTGCGCCCATAGAGCGTCGAAAACGCCGCCCGGTTGCCCAGAACCAACCGGGCCAGCAGATCATCGAGTTCGTCAGCGGCCAAATCAGGTGATCCTGTCGTTGCTCGGCCTGAAACTAGCGTCCTGTGTCCGCTGCGCAACCCCTCGATTGGAATCCGGCCTGGCTGCGACACCCGAAATCTTGCGCAAATCTTGCCCAAGGATTATCACATAGGGGTGACCATGGCGTTCTTGCTCGTGGTTGGCGTCGTCGACAGGCAGAAGAATGAGTAACCCGCCGGCACCGCGTGCCGCCTATGAATGGCCGACAATTTCGTTGATCGTCCAATGCTATACCGGTCTTGCCGTTTCGGTGCTGGTGTTGCCGCAGGTCAGCCTGTGGTTTGCGATCCCGATCCTGATCCTGTCAATCACCCTGCATTCTTCCTTGCAGCACGAAACCATCCACGGTCACCCCATTCCGCAACGAAGGCTGGCGGTCGCGCTGGTCGCGCTGCCGTTTGGCCTGCTGGTGCCGTACGAGCGATTCCGGGACCAGCACCTGGCCCACCATCAAGACACCCTGCTGACGGACCCCTATGACGACCCCGAGACCGGTTATTTCGATCCCAAGATCTGGTATCGATTGCCACGCTGGCTGCAGCTGCTGTTGCGATTCAACAATTCGTTGGCGGGGCGGCTGACGGTCGGCCCGGCGGTGTCGCAATATGCGTTCATGCTGGCCGACTGGCGCGCGTTCCGGGGCGGGCAGCGCGATCTGGGTTCGGTTTGGCTGCGTCACGCTGCCGGCGTCACGTTGGTGATTGCGCTGGTCGCGTTGGTCAGCGCCATGCCGGTCTGGGCCTATCTGGTTGCGGCGTATTTCGGGCTGTCGGTGTTGAAAATCCGCACCTTCCTGGAGCACCGCGCCCACGAACACGCGGGCGGGCGCACCGTGATCGTCGAAGACGCTGGTCTGTTGTCGTTTTTGTTTCTGAACAACAATTATCACGCCGTCCACCACGCCAGCCCCGGCGTCGCCTGGTATGAGCTGCCGCGATTGTTTGCCGAAAAACGCGAGCATTATCTGGCCAAGAACCAGGGCTACTACTTCAGGAATTACGGCGAGATTTTCCGGGCCTTTTTCTTCAGGGCCAAGGAGCCGGTGCCGCATCCGTTGATGGACAAAGACCAAAACTGATGCTCGCCGCCCTGCCGATGCACGATTGGCCGGGCGTTCGAGCCTCGACTGATGCGCTGTGGGCGGCAATACGCGACCATTTTCGCATGGCAGGTGTCGATGCCCCCGATACCCTGGCGCGACCCTTTGCCGAATCGGACTGGCTGCGCCCGGACCTGGTGCTTGCCCAGACTTGCGCCATGCCGTTTCGGCTGTGGCTGCACGACAAGGTGACACTTTTGGGTTCGCCTGATTATGGCCTCGAGGATTGTCCGCCCGGCTATTATCGCAGCCACATTGTTGCCCGCGAAGGCGGGGCGATCGGCGGCACGGCGGCAGTGAATGCGTTGCATTCACAATCGGGTTACGCTGCCTTGGCCAAGCATGCTGGTTATCCGCGGCGGTTGATCCTGACCGGCTCGCATCGGGCGTCAATTCTTGCCGTGGCCAGCGGCATTGCGGATTATGCGTCGATTGATGCGGTAACCTGGCGCCATGCCGCCCGTGAAATGCCCGAAATCGGCGACCTGCAGATCGTCGCACACACCGAGCCGACGCCCGGACTGCCACTGATCGCAGGCCGGTCGATGGCGGCGGCTGTGCTGCAACCGCTGATCGAACAGGCGATCCGGTCGCTTGCCAAAAGGCACCGCGACGCGTTGTTCCTGCAGGGTTTCGTGCGTCTGGACCCGCCGGACTACCTTTGACGCGACGATCCTTGCGCGCAAGACGTGCACAAGGGGGTGTGGGGCAACACGTCCAACCGCTGGGGTGCGATGTCTTCACCGCACTTGGCACAGATGCCGTATGTGCCCGCCTCGATCCGCTTCAGTGCTTCGCGGATCATCAGGATCTCGCCCTGACTGGCCACACCAAGCGATTGCAGCACTTCGTCGTCTTCCTCGGCGGTTGCCTGATCTTCCCAGTCTTTTGGCAGGGGGTCATCGAGTTCGTCTTTGATCTGAACCAGTCGCTCGCCCAGTTCGGATAGGCGCAGGTGCAATAGTTTGCGGTATTTGCTGGTGGCGATCATCGAAACTCTCCCGACTTCTGAATTCTGCAAGTCTTAGGCATGGAAAGCCGTTTTGATAGCCGCCTTGCTCGGGATCAATCCGGCACGTTGTCGGATGGACTTAAGCACGAATGACAATAAGTCATCCATGCTTTTGGTCGAATAGCGACAAAAAAACGACGCTCGCGGTGAATGATTGCTCTGCCAAAGGCTTTAGAACCCGCTGCAGGCAGGGGCGATGACGTCGCCCGGGAGCCTGGCTCTGCCTGCGGCCTGGCCGCATCCTCCGGCACGCCAGGAATGATCGTCGGATCATTCCGGTCGGACGGAGGCCCAAAATGACGAAACGCCCGGATTTTTTTGATTTCAAAAACGGCAGCAAGGCGCCACAGCCCTTTGCCATTGAGGAATACGAGGCGCGGCTGATTGCGGGGGATGTGGCGGTGGGGCGGGTGACAAGGAATGTGGTGACGGGGGCGTGGTGAGGGGGCGTCGGGATTGACCGCTTGCCCACCCGTTGTCCCAGACGAAGACCCGGGACATCCGGTGAGAACATCAAGGAGGCCCCGGATCAAGTCCGGGGCAGCGGGTGGTGCGGGGTGGGGCTTTGGGAGTGGCGTGTGGGGGTGGTTTGGGGCCGGGAGTAGGCTGCCAAAACTATTTCCCAAAATGCACCGGTCGCGTGAACTCGAAAATACCGCTCGGTAAATTGCGTAAGAATTGAAAAATCTTGGGGTTTCACTTCTGCACCGTTTTCGCATACCTTCAAATTTGAGACCGACCGGCAAGCAAAGACCGGTAATTTCAGCGGTCCTAAGGATTGGGAGCTATTTGGTTTAATGCCGCCGGCGGAAGTGATTCTTGGAGATGAATTCGTGGAGCCGGATGCTGACATTGTCCTAAAGATAGACTTTAGGGCCGATGAAGGTTCCCCAGCACGTGTATTTGATCTCGCTGCCGATCTCATAAGGGCACTTGAAGGAATCGACGAGGTTTTAGTTCAGTCTATCGGCACGAAGATCGAGACCACTTTCATCCTTGAAAACTTGCAGAAATCCAGCATCCGCGTATTTCTGCGAACGCTGCTCAAGAGCACCGATGATGACGCTCTGAAGAGCCTTGATTGGAAGAAGCAGGTCGGCAGCTACCTTGTTAGAGGTAAGTACGCCGCAATTCGATGGTTAGATGGTGATAAACCTTTAGAGGGAACTAGTTCGTTGTCAGACCTCACGCTAGAAATTGCTAGGTTGGCGCACGAAAGCGACGTTCGGCACCTGCCCGACTATCCGTCGCCAAACCCGACAAGACTGGCGCAGGCCCTTGACCAACTTCAGGAAGTGAAGGGAAAGTTTCGAGAAAAAGAAGGTTTAACTATAACGTTGGGAAAGGACCGATACGTCGTCGATTTGGAAAAGACATGGATGCCATCGGACTACGTTGACGGCGGAAGCGAAGAGCGCCAGCTATCCAATGAAATGGAAATGATTCTGATCATCAAAAAACCAGATTTTCTTGGAACGGCTCAGTGGCAGTTCAAGCACGGAAAAAACACGATCAATGCACCTGTAGAAGACGAAGACTGGATGGCAGACTTCCGCGCAGGAGCGTTTCCTTTGAAACCCGGTGACGCCCTTAGGGTGCGTCTGCGGTTTGACTATACTTATAGCGAGAAGGGCGATTTACTTGAGACGAAACAACAGATCGTGCGTGTTTTCGGCGTAGAGCACGCGCCGACGCCAACTCCCGATTTATTCGAAAGGTAGTGTCTGTTTGCTACAAAAATCAATGTGAACGTTGAATGTCCAACCCTTACTGCCGCGCCATCACCCCATAAACCATGCTCGACAACCCCCCTGACGTCGCGCAAAACTCCAGCGCCTCCGCCTTCCCCTGATCCGCCATTCGCGTCACATAGCCGCCATCCTAACACTCACCATCCCCCTCCCCCCTCACCCCAGCCGATCCAGCGCCGCCCCCTCCAGGATCAGCGCGTCATATTCGGCCATGCGGTCGAACCCCAGGGCAGCGTAGAAATCCTTGGCATAGTCGTTGGCATGGCCGACCATCAGGGTCATGTAGTCGGCCCCCCTGGCCCGGCCGATGCGGCGGGCTTCGGCGAGCAGCGCTTTGCCGAGGCCGGAGCCGCGGGCCTCGGGGGTGACGTAGACGTCTTGCACATAGACGCCGGGGCGGCCGCGCAGGGTGGAGAACACCGGGAAGAAGATCACCACCCCGACCGGCGCGCCGCGGCGTTCGGCCAGCACGGCGCGGAACAGCGCCGCCGCGCCGGTGCCGTGGCGGGCGAGGTCGGCGGCGGTGCCGAGGTGCAGGAGGCCGTCCTGGTGCGAGATGGCTTCGAGGAAGGACTGGACGGTGACCATGTCGGCGGCGGTGGCTTGGCGGAAGGTTATGTTTTTCAAAATGCTACCTTATCGACCCCTTTCAGGCCCAATATCGCCCGCGCTTCGTCGGGGGTGGCGACCTCGCGGCCCAAACCTTCGACGATGCCGCGGATTTGGCTGACTTGCTGGCTGTTGCTGGTCGCAAGCACGCCTTTGGCGATGTAAAGGTTGTCCTCCAGCCCGACCCGGACATGGCCGCCGATGGCGGCGGCGATGGTCGCCATGGGGATTTGGGCCCGGCCGGCGCCGAGGACGGAGAAGTGGTAATCGGTGCCGAAAAGGCGGTCGGCGGTGCGTTTGAGATGGGTCAGGGTGTCGGGCTCGGCGGCCATGCCGCCCAGCACGCCAAAGACGAACTGGATGAACCAGGGTGGCTTGACCGCGCCGCGATCAACGAAATGTTTCAGCATGGTCAGATGGCCGATGTCGTAGCATTCGAATTCGAACCTTGCGCCGCGTTCATCGCCCATCTCGCGCAGCACGGTTTCGATGTCGCGCGGGGTGTTTTTGAACACGAGGTCGTCGGTGTTGGCGAGGAAGGGTTTTTCCCAATCGTGCTTCCACGTTTTGATCCGCTCGATCATCGGGTAGAGGGCGAAATTCATGCTGCCCATGTTGAGGCTGCACATTTCGGGCGCGTTGGCTTTGGGGGCGGCGAGGCGCTGGTCGAGGGTCATGATGGCCGAACCGCCGGTGGTCATGTTGATGACGGCGTTGGTCTTGGCTTTGATTTTGGGCAGGAAAGCGGCCCAATGTTGCGGATCGGACGAAGGGTGGCCGGTGTCGGGGTGGCGGGCGTGCAGGTGCAGGATGGCGGCCCCGGCTTCGGCGGCCTCGATGGCTTGGGTTGTTATCTCGTCCGCCGTTACCGGCAGATAGGGCGACATCGAGGGCGTGTGGATCGAGCCGGTGATGGCGCAGGAGATGATGATTTTGGTCATGGGGGAAGATTGGCGGAAGATGGGGGAGCGGGCAAGGGGTCGGAGCGAGGCGTTTGTAAAGGCGCCCCGCTCGTCCCGCGATTTGGCGAGTGACAAATCGCGGCCACGGCGTTTTCCAAAAAAACCGCACGGGATGCCAAAGCATTCCGGGCCGCACCTGCCTGCCCTCGGCAGGTGCGATGCACCAGCCCAGGCAGGCACGGCCCTCGCGTTGGGTATGCGGAAAGGGTGCCTGGCACCGCCGTGGCCGGGCGGGAAATCGCGGCGCGATTTCTGTATCCGCCCGGGGTGAGCGGACTGGATGTTGTGGGATTGCGGCGTTTCAGCCATTCTTGGGGAACGGAGGTGCTATGGGGCGAATAACAAATTTGGATGCGTTGGAAAAGTGGTTGCAGGGGCGTGACCTAGAAATTGCGGCCGCCATTGCAACAAGGGCCGTGCTGCGAGC
>JAYTCN010000224.1:0-1722 GCA_043736475.1 Paracoccaceae bacterium | reverse complement strand
TCAGCGCCGACTTCAGACCCAGCCGGGCGGTGCCAGCGGCGATATTGGTGGGGGAACCGCCGATATACTTTTGAAAAGACGCCATATCTTCCAGCCGGCCGCCAACTTGCGCGCCGTACAGATCGACCGACGAGCGGCCAATGGTGATCAGGTCCAGCATCTTTCCCCCCAAGGTCCGTCCCCCGCAGTGGTGCGGCTTTTTCAGACCGTATTTGGAAAAAATATTCCATTGTGCAGATTTTGCAACCGGGAAATTCTATTTAAGCAGAAATTGGCACAGCACCAGTGCCAGACGACCCCTTGGCGCGGCGGGTTCCGACCGAAACCGCCAACGCCAGCGCCAGTGACAGCGACGCCGACAGGCTGCGGAATGCGCCGACATCCAGTTCGGATATCATCAGGGCAATCGAGCCCAACCGGTGCAACGGGCTGTTCAGCGCATCGGTCAGCGCCACCACTTCATGGCCGTTTTCGCTGGCATAGCGGGCCATGTCGATGGTGTCCTGGGTATAGGGGGCAAAGGTGATGGCAATCAACGCATCGCCGGGGCGCAGGGCGTGGCGCATGTTGAAATTGCCGACGCCATCATGCAGCATTGCCGGAATTTCCATCTTTTCAAAGGCATAGGTCAGATAGCTGGCAATCGGAAAGGCACGGCGCAGGCCGATGATATGGATGGTCGGCGCCTTGACAAGTGCATCGACCGCCCGCTCCAGCATGCCTGCATCAAGGCTGGCGGCCAGATTGGACAGCGAGGCCCGCCCGGCTTCGACAAATTCGGCCAACAGGGCGCTGGGGCTGTCACTGCCGGTGGCGCGCAGGTTTTCCAGCCGGGTGGTATAGTCGGGCCAGCGCATCTTGTAGGTGTCGCGGAACATCCGCTGCATGTCGGAAAAGCCGGAAAAGCCCATCAACTGGCAAAACCGCATGAAGGCCGAAGGCTGGACCCCGGCAGCGGCGGACAGTTCGGCAACCGTTGATACCGCGATGCGGTCGGTGTTCAGCCCGATGAAATCGGCGCATTGCAGCAGCCGCTTGGGCAACCCATCGGAAATTTCGACCAGACGCGCCTGAAATTCCTCGATTGAACCGGGGGCTGTCAGGGTTGCTGTCTCGGCCATCTGCTGTTCCAAACCCACAATCTGCCGCCAATCCGTTCTGAAACGGGCGCGCGGTGGAACACATATTCTATGGAGGGAACAAATGCCTGTCTAGGACAATCCCGAAACCGGCGGAATCAGATCTCGACCAGCACCTTGCCGCCATCGACCCTGACCGGATAGGTGGCCAGATTGATGCAGACCGGTGCCCCCTTGGCTTCGCCGGTGCGATAGTCGAACCGGCCGTTGTGCTTGGGGCATTCCACGATGTAATCCATCACCAGACCACCCGACAGATGCACCTTTTCATGGGTGCACAGGCCATCGGTGCAGTAGAACTTGCCGTCCGGGCTTTGATAGATCGCAAAGGTGCGACCGTCATGGTCAAACCGGATCAGGTCTTCTTCGTCGACATCATCGGTGCTGCACGCCTCGATCCACTGTGCCATTGCGGTCCTCGTCTTCGCTTGGGGTCGTTATTCAGCAGCCAACGGATAGCCGTCGATGCCAGGTGTGGGTTGGCCGGGTTCCAGATCACCGTGAAATTCCGGCCGGTAGGGTTTTGCCGTGGCTGGCAACACCCGCTTGACGAACCAGTCGGGATTGCGGAACTGCTTGAAGA
>JAYTCN010000223.1:0-4202 GCA_043736475.1 Paracoccaceae bacterium | reverse complement strand
CGGGGTGAGCCGCGTCGTCATTGCGAGCGAAGCGCGGCAATCCAGAATTCTTTGTTTTGGCTGGATTGCCGCACGGCTTCGCCGCTCGCAATGACGGGTTATGAAGCAGCCAGCCGTCTACATCATGGCTAACAGGCGCAATGGGACGCTTTACACCGGCGTCACCTCCGAGCTCGTCAAACGTGTGTGGCAGCACCGCGAAGGACAGGCTGACGGTTTCACCAAGCGCTACGATTGCAAGCTCCTCGTTTGGTACGAGCTCAGCGGGAGCATGGAGAATGCGATCCTGCGCGAAAAGCAGATCAAGGCTGGGTCGAGGGCTACGAAGCTAGCGTTGATCGAGGTCGCCACCCCAAGCGGGGCCGATCTTTGGGATGAAATCGCGCATCCATAAGTTCGTCATTGCGAGCGAAGCGCGGCAATCCAGATATTGCTTGATGGATTGCTGCGGCCCTTGCGGGCCTCGCAATGACGAAAATCGGGTTCAGGTCCGCGCCGAACCGACCATTTTCCAGACCGCAGGAACCAAAAGTGCCGCCAGCGCCAGTTTCATCGCGTCGCCAATTAGGTACTTAGTTACACCCCAATCAAATGTTTGCGCCCACACGGACGCATACTTTGCTGCGTCAAACGCGCCATTTACTTCTATGACATGCCGCATCCAAAGCACACCGGGAACATAGATCAAGACATTGCCAATGAGCAGCGCCAGAGCCATTGAAAGAACGTTACGGTCCCAACCCTTGGTGGCGGCATACCCCAAAGCAATTGTGGCCAACACGAAGCCAAAAATGAAGCCGCCGGAGTAACTCATCATATAGGGTAAGCCGTTTTTGACGGCGCTGGAGGTAGCAAAAACATCAAGACCAAGTGCTCCCACCAACACGTAACCAAGTATGGTCACTAGGCCTAAACGCGGGCCATAGGCTGCGCCAATAGTCAAAACCGCAAAAGTCTGCATCGTGATTGGCACTGGCGAGGGCGGAACCGGAACTTTAATCTTCGCCGCCAGCATCAGAACGGCGATACCGGCAACGACAAGCAATATTCGTTTCGTCCAGATTTCACTGCCCTGAACCGGCCAGCCGGCCTCTTGCAGGACGGTCTTGTTTGCTAAAACAGCCATGGTCACTTCCCTCTTGTGTTCTTGTTGCCGGTTTGGTGGCACGAAGTTGCGCCGATGACAAGCGTTCAGCGCGTGAAAACGCTGGTCAAGCGATAGCGCTTGCGCGGTCCGCTGACGTTCCAGGACGATTGCCAGCGTGTGGGCGACGCGAAATCGTAGGACACTTCATAGCGGTCTGGCGAACAGATATGTTCGGTCTGCCAGTGTGATCCGGTTGGATTGAACGAGTGGAAATAGCGTCCATCGTCGAAAAATACGTCAATCACGTTCTGATGCTGGATCTGCCAGACGTATTTCCGTTCGGCGAGCATCGGTGAACCGCCTGCAAAGGCCAATTCGCCGGTTTCATGGTAGGCCAGCCCGTCGAGACTGCGCCAAAGTCTTGCGTGGCCGTGAAAAGAACCGAGCGAACCGCTGGCCTGGTCGTCAATCTGCCGCTCGATGCGCCAAACGCCCTCAAACAAGGCGCGCAGGCTGTCAGTTTTTTCATCAAGCATTCGCACTGCCGCACCCGTTGCCATTTGATGCCCCCTTTGCTACGCCGCATCGCACAGCGAGGCAACGCCAGAGGGCCAGTCGATGATCCCACGCTATTCCCGGCCCGAGATGGTAGCGATCTGGTCGCCGGAAACGCGCTACCGCATATGGTTCGAGATCGAAGCGCATGCCTGCGACGCCCAGGCGGAACTTGGCGTGATTCCGAAATCGGCGGCGGAATCGGTGTGGAAAGCCCGCGACGTCACATTCGATGTCGCCCGCATTGATGAAATCGAAGCAGTGACCAAGCACGACGTTATCGCGTTTTTGACTCATCTTGGCGAACACATCGGACCTGACTCGCGTTTCGTGCATCAGGGAATGACCTCATCCGACGTGCTCGATACCTGCTTTAATGTTCAGCTTTGCCGCGCCGCAGATATTCTGATTGCCGATATCGACAAGTTGCTCGCCGCTCTCAAACGCCGCGCATTCGAGCACAAGAATTCGATCTGCATCGGGCGCAGTCACGGCATTCATGCCGAACCGGTGACGTTCGGATTGAAAATGGCGCAAGCCTATGCCGAAATGCAGCGCAACCGGCGGCGAATCGCCGAGGCGCGGCGCGAAATTGCCACCTGCGCGATATCCGGCCCCGTCGGCACGTTTGCCAGCATCGATCCGCGGGTCGAGGCCCATGTCGCAGCAAAACTGGGATTGGCGATAGAACCGGTTTCGACCCAGGTTATCCCGCGCGACCGCCATGCAGCATTCTTTGCCGCGCTCGGTGTTGTCGGGTCGTCAATCGAACGGATCGCGATCGAAATCCGCCATTTGCAGCGCACCGAAGTGCTGGAAGCGGAAGAATACTTCGCACCGGGTCAAAAAGGCTCCAGCGCCATGCCGCACAAGCGCAATCCGGTTCTGACAGAAAATTTGACCGGATTGGCCCGACTGGTGCGGATGGCCGTTATCCCAGCACTCGAAAACGTGGCGCTTTGGCACGAGCGCGACATTTCGCATTCTTCCGTTGAGCGAAACATCGGACCCGACACGACGATCACCCTCGATTTTGCCCTGAGCAGGCTCACAGGCGTCATTGATAAACTGGTTGTTTATCCTCATAACATGCTGAAGAATCTCAATAAATTTCGTGGTCTTGTCCATTCGCAGCGCGTGCTTCTGGCCCTGACGCAAAAAGGCATCAGTCGCGAGGACGCCTATACAATTGTGCAGCGCAACGCGATGAAAGTGTGGGAACACGGCGCTGATTTCGAGGCGGAATTACGGGCCGACACCGCCGTTCTTGCCGTAATGTCGACCGAGGAAGTGTCGGCAAACTTCGATATGGCGCATCATACGCGCCATATCGAAACGATTTTTGCCCGGGTATTTGGCTGAACTCAGGACAGTTCGGTCATCAACTGAGTTTTTGCCTCGATGGCCAAGGCCGACATCTTCGACCGGATCTCGGCTTCGGATGCCAGTGATCCCAGATCGACTGCAACTTTTCTGTAGACGTCCTCGTCACCCGCTTCGGCAAAATCCGAATTGATAACTTCAGTGGCATAGGCTTTGGCGGCATCGCCATCCTTGCCCATCAGACCGGCGGCCCACAGGCCGAGCAATTTGTTGCGGCGCGCCTCGGCCTTGAACTGCATTTCGGCGTCCAGCGCGTATTTGGCTTCGAAGGCATTTTCGCGGTCGTCGAAAGTGGTCATGGCAAGCTCCCTGCCCGGCTGCAATTGAGCGCTAGATAATCCGCGCGAACAGGCCGCACAAGCCCGCAGGTGCGAATCCTTGTGCGCCCCGGACCGATTGCCTATAGAGCGGGCAAGGCGCGGGGCAGCGAGGTCGCTTGCTCCGTCCAGAGTCATTCCGGAGAGCAGCATGGCCAAACGCAGAATGGTCTATGAAGGCAAGGCCAAGATTCTTTATGAAGGGCCCGAGCCGGACACATTGATCCAGCATTTCAAAGACGACACGACCGCCGGCGATGGTGCCAAAAAAGAAGTCATCGATGGCAAGGGCGTCCTCAACAACCGGCTGTCGGAATATTTCATGACCGGGCTGAATTCGATCGGTGTGCCGACCCACTTCATCCGCCGCATCAACATGCGCGAGCAATTGATCCGTTCGGTGGAAATCATCCCCCTGGAAGTGGTCGTCCGCAACGTCGCGGCCGGGTCAATTTCCAAACGCCTCGGCATCGAAGAAGGGACCCCGCTTCCCCGCCCGATTATCGAATTTTATTTGAAGAACGATGCCCTGCACGACCCGCTGGTTACCGAAGAGCATATCGTTGCCTTCGGCTGGGCCGGACAACAGGATCTGGACGATATGGTGGCGCTGGCCTTGCGGGTGAACGATTTCATGTCGGGCCTGCTGCTGGGTGTCGGCATCAAGCTGGTCGATTTCAAGATCGAGATCGGCCGGGTCTATGACGGCGATTTCCAGCGCCTTGTCGTCGCCGATGAAATCAGCCCCGATTCGTGCCGGCTGTGGGATATCGAGACCGGGCAGAAACTCGACAAGGACGTGTTCCGCCGCGATCTGGGCAGCCTGAGCGATGCCTATACCGAAGTCGCGCGCCGGCTGG
>JAYTCN010000222.1:0-9915 GCA_043736475.1 Paracoccaceae bacterium | reverse complement strand
ACCGGAACCCCGCGTTGTGCAGCGCCGACCTGACAATCTTTTCAGGGCGGGTATTTCTTGCCCGGATCGCCGTCATATTTTTTCGGCGCGTTTCCTCGTCGTGAACGTCAGGCAAACCGGCGCAGCGACTGGCCGCTGCCAGAAATGACATCCAGAATATGCGGACGCATGATCCGCGCAACTTCGCGGAATACCGGCACAGCTACCGAATTGCCAAACTGCTTGTACGCTTGTGTGTCAGAAACCGGAATTTTGAAATCGTCCGGATACCCCATCAGTCTCGCGCATTCTCTGGGTGTCAGACGGCGGGGATTTTGACCTGCTCCGCGGCGGATCAGAATCTCGGAACCATCTTTGAAATATCTGGCGGACAAGGTCCGCGCCACGTTGTTGGGGCCGACCAAACCAAAGCCAAAGCCGTTGCCCTTGGCGCGGTGCTTGGTCGCATAATCCTGCAAATATTGCCACAACTTGTCCGTCAAAGTGTACTTTTCATTAACCCTTGCTGTATCGCCAATGGTGTAATGACCTTCCGGAACTTCTCCGCCATCTTCAGAGTGAAGCACGTCACTCAATTTGAAGACGCCTTTTTCTGGCAACCGCAAATCAGACCAATCAAATCCCACGCTTTCCCTGAAACCTACGAGCACAATCCGTTCCCGGTGCTGAGGGACAAAATGCTGAGCATCGATAACCATTTCATGCAGCACATAACCAAGGCCATCCGGCTCGGTCAGTTTCCGGCGGATCACATCGTACGTCCGGCCCTTGTCGTGGCTTTTCAGATTCTTGACATTTTCCAGCAGAAATGCCGCTGGCCGGTGGTGATTCAACACGCGCAATACGTCGAAGAACAATGTCCCCTGCGTCTCATCGGCAAACCCATGCAATCGTCCCAGCGCATTCTTTTTCGACACACCAGCAATTGAAAACGGCTGACAAGGGAAACCGGCCACTAAAACATCGTGCTCCGGTATGGAGGCTGCGTCAATTTTGGTCAGATCACCTGCTATTGGGCGATTGTCCCGGAAATTTTCGTGGTAGGTTTTCTGAGCGTACGGATTCCATTCAGAACTGAAGACACAATGCCCGCCATTGTCTTCAAACGCCTTGCGCAGTCCGCCGATCCCGGCGAACAGGTCGATGAATGTGAATGTCCCGGCGTTCAACTGCTCACCCGTTATTTTGGGTCACGATGTCAGATCACCGCAATGAGAACAAGTCATGAAACCGTTTAGGATTAGTTATGGCAGGGAAGCGTTCTGATCGCGGCGATGATCGACGAGCTCGAGGGGATGGCGGGGTGACGGGCAATTCCCGACCGGACTTGCCGCCGCCATTTCGGCAGAAATGCGGCAAGCAAGCCGTCAGACCGCCTCGGGCAATATCCTCGTCAGCAAAACCGGTCAACCACCGGAATCCCTTCAGAACTTTACCACCGCTTCAAGATGACCAGCCAGGTCGTGCAAGGGTATCTTCACCAGATCCTTGTCGATGTCAGCGGCAATATTGGCGGCCAGTTCCCTGGGCATGGCGGCCCGCAGCAGGCCCAGCATCTTGTCGGGGGCCGACATCACCATCCGGTCATAGCCGCCCTTGGCCCATTCCTCGCCAAGAACCCGGATCGCGTGGCCAGCCATCCGCCCGCGTTCCTTTTCACGCTCGGTCTGGCGCGGATCAATCGTGTGCAACGAACCGCCCAGCCCGCCGCGCTCACGCGGGGCCCGGTCGGTAAACTCGAAATCGACATCGGACAGGTCATCCCAAGTCAGATGTGCCAGCTCGTCAAGCCCCTTGCCCACGCCGTCGCTGCGCAACAAACGCAGGTCGCGCGCGGCGGCAAGCAGGATCAAAGTGCGGGGTGTTTTCACGAATCGCTCCCTTCGGCTGGCCAATTTCAATGATGCTAACAGGAATCGCTCTGCCCGGCTTTGATTTGCCGCAACCCATCCCGATCGTCCCGGCGCCCGGCCCGGCGGCCTGGCCGAAAATCATTGCCCGGCCGATGCGGTAGCCGCCGATCCAACCCAGGCCCTATGCCCGCACCATCCGCAACAACGTCATCATCCCGAACGGTGGCAGCGGCCTCTGTTCGGCGACCCGCAAACCCGCCACCGCCAGCACCCGCTCAATCGCGAAATCGCTGTGCCAGCCCAGCAGGTTGGCCATCGGGGCGGTCAGCCGCTCCAAAACCGACAGCACCCCGGTCTTGCGGGCGAAATGGTTGACGATCAGCACCGTGCCGCCCGGTTTGCAGACCCGCACCATCTCGGCCAGCACCCGCTCGGGCTCGGGCACCACCGAGATCACGTGCATCGCCGCCACATGGTCGAAACTGGCATCGGCAAATTCGAGCGCGCGTGCGTCCATCAGCACCAGGCCCTTGATCTGGGCCAGACCCAGCCGCGCCACTTTATCCCGGGCTTTTTCCAGCATTTCGGCGCTGGCATCAATGCCGGTAACCGCCATCGCGCCGCCATACCAGGGCAGCGCCAGTCCGGTGCCGACGCCCACTTCCAGCACCCGGCCGCCCAGTTGATTGAGCAAAGCCACCGCCTGACGCCGCCCGACATTGGTGACGGCCCCGAAGGTGTGGTCATAAACCGGCGCCCACCGGACGTAAGATCGTCGTACGGCCTGGATGTCCATGTCAGAGTTCCTCCCCGCTGGCGCCCGAATGCCGGCGGCGCCATGCCAGTGCCAGAAATGCCAGGTAAACCAGATTGGCGGCCACCAGCGTGATCCACGGATAGGTCAGCAGCGCCGCCCCCAAAATCACGAATCCGACCACCACCAACGGCGCGGCGTCGGCGGGGACCTGTGCCGCTTTCAGCGACGGCGCCGGCAGCCGGCTGATCATCAACCCGCCGATCAGGCCCATGAACACGGCCAAAGCGACCGGCGGCAGCATCGGCACCGCGGGCAGCGCAAAAGCGACTTGCACCGGCAGCAGCACCAGCAGCGCCCCGGCGGGCGACGGTACGCCGGTAAAATGGGTTTTGCATTCAGCCGCGGCGTTGTCCCGGCTGTCGACGTTGAACCGCGCCAGCCGCATCAGGCAGCAGACCGTATAAATCAGCACCGCAATCCAGCCCGGCCCCTGGGCCGGCTGCATGCCCCAGAGATAGAGCGTCAACGCCGGAGCGACGCCGAAATTGACAAAGTCGCACAGCGAATCCAACTCGGCCCCGATGGCGCTTTCGCTGTTCAAAAACCGCGCCAGCCGCCCGTCGAGCCCGTCCAGCACCGCCGCCAGCACGATCAGCGCCACCGATACGGCATAATCGCCGCTGAAGGCAAAGCGGATCGCCGTCAGACCGGCACAAAGCGCCGTGACCGTCAGCAGGTTTGGCAACAACTGGATGACGTGCAGGCGTGCGGGCAGTTGGCGTTGCATCATGGCCTCAGTCGCTCCGGGCCGCCAGGGCCGTCTGCACCGGTGCCGCAATGTCGGCCAGTACGCTTTCCCCGGCGATCATGGTCTGACCGAGGGCAACCAGCGGCAGCACGCCTTGCGGCAGATACACATCCAGCCGCGAGCCAAAGCGGATCAGGCCAAACCGCTGCCCGGTGCGCAGATTCTGCCCGGCGGCCGCGACACAGACGATGCGTCGCGCCACCAGGCCGGCAATCTGGACCACCGCCATCTTGCGCCCGTCGGCCAGCACAAGGCGCAAGCCGTTGCGCTCGTTGTCGTCGCTGGCCTTGTCGCGCGCGGCGCTGATGAATTTGCCCGGCCGATAGGCGACCAGGTCGACAAGGCCTTCAACCGGCACGCGGTTGACGTGGCAATTGAACACCGACATGAAAATGCTGACCCGGCAAAATAACGCGTCGCCAAGTCCCAGTTCGGGCGGGGCGGTGGCATCCTGAATCGCCGACACCACCCCGTCCGCCGGGCTGACCACCAACCCGGCGCGCAGGGGCACGGCGCGAACCGGGTCGCGGAAGAAATAGTAACACCAGATCGTCAGTCCCAGCCCAAGCCAACCGAGCGGCTGCCAGACAAAGAACAGCGCCATGGCAACGACGGCAAAGATCGCGACAAACCTGATGCCTTCACGGTGCATCGGTTTGATAAAGGTTTCAAGCAAGTGCATCGCAGCATCCAATGATGAAAACCGTGCCGCACATAGCCGCTCCGCTGCGCCGGATCAACCGGTAACGACGCTTCGGCTGACAAAATCGGCATAACCGCCGCGATTGCCCAATTAATTGGCGGAACGCACTGGCGGCGTTTCGCTGCATTCCTCCAGCTGCCTTGGTTTTTCCAACCCGGCCAGAAACGCCGCGTCGGCACAGGCCGGAAACCCGGCCAGCCGCATGACATCGGTGAGCCGCTGCAAATCAGCCTCGGTATAGCCCGGATCATTGACCAGCGACTCGATGCTCAGGCCTGGAAACGCCTCCAGCCCGGCTGCCACCCATTGCTTCGCTTCATCGGTCCGTCCAAGCGATGCCAAAACTCCCGCGTGCACGGCGAACAACGATTTCACGTGCTTTTCCTTGGGCCAGACTTCCAGAAACGGCAGCGCCTCCTGATACCGGCCGGCCATGAAATAGCCCCAGGCGAAGGTGGGATTCGCCCATGGCCGGTAATTCGGATCCAGCCTGATGGCAAGCTCGATGGCGTCGGCACCCTGTTGCGCCTCGCCCAGTCCCGACGCCCAGCCAACGTAGAAGGTCAGGATTTCGGCGGAATTCGGGGCCATCCGCAATGCGGTATGGAACTCTTCCCTGCCGCGAGCAAAATCATTCTGCACGATCAGGCTCATCGCCTTGACGGCATGGGCCTCGGCATCGCCGGGGTCCAGCATCAGGGCCTTGTCTGCCGCCGCAACGGCTTTCGCGCGGTTCACCACCGGGTCTTCACCAAAATTGGCCAATAAGCTGTGGGTGTGGAACAACTCGATCCACGCACGTGCCAACCCCGGGTCATCGGCGACGGCCCGGTTCAACAACACCGATGCCGCGTTCAGATCTCCCACATTGACCTGTTCCAGCCTTTCGGTGCCCAGCAAATACAATTCATAGGCGTTCAGACTGCCCGGCGGCTTGCGATGTGCCGCGATCCGCCCGGCCGCCTGCACCAGCCCCGCACCGCCACCCAACCGGTTGGCAATCTCTGCGGAAATCTCGGTCTGCAGCGAGAAATACTCGGCCATTGGCCGGTCCCAGCGATTTGACCATACATGGTCGCCGGTGGTGGTATCGATCAACTGCGCGGTGACGCGCACGATCGCGTCCTGACGGGCAATCGACCCCTCAATCATGAACCGCACGCCCAGCTCGCTGCCGACGGTTTTGGGATCCGCGGATTTGTCGGTATAACGCTCCGTCGAATTGCGCGCCAGCACGCCAAATTCCGGGAACCTCGCCAGATCGGTGATCAAGTCGTCGGTCAGGCCGCGGGCCAGCAGGCGGGTGGACTCGTCGTCCGAAAGCGCGTCAATCGGCAAGACCGCCACCAGCGGCAAAGTTGCAGGCACCGGCTGGCGCTGGGTCCAGTAGAAACCGCCGATGGCCAGAACAAGCGCCGCCAGCAGCGCCGGACGCCACCATTTTGGCACCCGGCGATCGGCCTCGGTTTCGGGCATTTCCAGCAGATAACCGCGCTTTTGCAGGGTCTTGATGACCACGTGGCGGCCATCACCAATGCCATCGCGAACCTCGTGAATGCATTGCAGCAGCGCATCGTCGGTGACGGCGACATCCGGCCAGACCGCCTGCATCAGTTCGTCCTTGCCGACCACGCGCCCCTCGTTTTCCAACAGGTGGCGCAGCACGGCGAATGATTGCGGACGCAGGGCGATGGCTTTGCCGCCGGTGGTCCGCAATGTCCCTGCCTCAAGATCGGCAACGACATTGTTGATCGAGAATCTCTGCCGGGACATCCCGTTCACACCATCCCCGCAAGGGTGCAAAACCCCGTCGCCGCCAATCCTAGCACGGCGGGCAGAAATCCGGAAATATCGCGTGTGACCAGCGCAGTCCGGCCGCCAGAAACCCGTTATACAGGCCCGTATTCTGCGCAAGTCTGGCCGAAGCCGCCGCGAATTCAGCGGTGTTTCCAAACGTCCGCAGGCCAATGGGCTTGGTCCAAAGCACGATTTCGAGAACCATGAACCAGACATGCAGCCCGGCAACGATCAGGATCAAAAGCAGGGCAATCATCGGCGGTCGCCGCGGTCGACAATCGGGCGGCGATCCAATGACCGGCCGGTCCATAAGTCAAGACGCGACCGCGGTGGGTTGCTGATCGCAGCCGCTGGCGGCAACGATCCAGCGATAGCTTTTTCGTCCGCTTCGGCGCATATTTGCACCTTCAGATCGGAACTGGCCGCAAGGTCGCCAGATTCCGGGTCAGCGGGGCGAAAATGGAAAGACTCTTGCGGGCATGGTTCGGCCTGTTCGGCGTTCTGGCGCTGCTGATCATGGCCGGTTTCCTGATCGACGATCCGCGCGTCACCTGGCTGTTCCCGTTCGAGATGTCGCGGCTGTCGCGGCTGTTTGTCGCCTCGATCTTTGCCGCCATCGCCTGCCCGGTGCTCGGCGTGGCGATTTCGGGCGAACTGGCCGCCGTCAGAGCGGGCGCAATCAATCTTTTTGTCACCAGTACCGGCATGACCGCCTTTGCGATTTTCTGGGCGTTTTCCAGCCCGCTGCCCGGCCCGTTGCTGGGGTTCGCCGCCGCGATGGCGCTTTCGGCTGTGGTTATGGCCGTGATTTACCGCTGGACCCGGCACTTCGAATTCAAAGACCGGCGGCCCTTGCCCTGGCCGGTGCTGGCCGCATTCGCCGTCTTCGCCGCCGCGCTGATCTATGTCGGCACTTCGCTGGTGCTGGTCCGGCCCGAGATTTTCCCCTGGCCGCTCGCCCCCGAGCTTTCGGTCATCAACGGCTGGATATTCCTCGGCGCCGCCTGTTATTTCAGCCATGCCCTGATTTTCCGGGTCTGGGGCAATGTCAAAGGCCAGCTGCTCGGTTTTCTGGCTTACGATCTGGTGCTGATTGTGCCCTTCCTGCAGCATTTCGGCAAGGTCGCCCAGCCGGTGCTGCTCAACCATATCATCTACACCGGCGTGGTGATTTTCAGCGGCCTGCTGTCGATCTACTACATTTTCGTCAGCCGCGACGCCTGGCCCTTTGCCCGGGCCGGGGCCGACTGACGCGGCGTCAGTTCAGCGCCGGCACCAGGCCTTTCTCCAGTGCCAGCTCGCGCATTTTCTTCTGCAGCTTCTCGAACGCCCGCACCTCGATCTGGCGGATGCGCTCGCGGCTGACGTTGAACTCGGTGCTCAAATCCTCCAGCGTCGAGGGTTCGTCTTTCAGCTTGCGCTCGGTCAGGATATGGCGTTCGCGCTCGTTCAGATCCGCCATCGCCGCCACCAGCAGCTCGCGGCGCTGGTCCATTTCGTCGCGTTCGGCATAGCTGGCGGCCTGGTCGGCGTCCTCGTCCTCCAGCCAGTCCTGCCATTCGCCGGCGCCCTCGCCGTCGGATTTCAGCGGCGCGTTCAGCGAGGCATCGCCGCCGCTCATCCGCCGGTTCATCGACACGACTTCCTGCTCGGTCACATTCAGCTGTTTGGCAATGGTCGCCACATTCTCTGGCCGCAGGTCGCCCTCTTCCAGCGCCCCGATCTTGTTCTTGGCCTTGCGCAGGTTGAAAAACAGCTTTTTCTGCGCCGAAGTCGTGCCCATTTTCACCAATGACCACGAGCGCAGGATATATTCCTGGATCGAGGCCCGGATCCACCACATCGCATAGGTGGCGAGGCGAAAGCCCTTTTCCGGCTCGAAGCGCTTGACCGCCTGCATCAGGCCGACATTGGCCTCCGACACAACTTCCGCCGTCGGCAAGCCATAGCCGCGATAACCCATGGCGATTTTCGCGGCCAGACGCAGGTGCGAGGTCACCAGCCTGTGCGCCGCCTGGCTGTCCTGGTGATCGACCCAGGCCTTGGCCAGCATGTATTCCTCGCCCTGTTCCAGCATCGGGAACTTGCGGATTTCCTGCAAATAGCGCGACAGGCCTTGTTCCGGCGACGGGGCCGGCAGATTGGCGTAACTCATCTCTCACTCTCCCGGTGCCGGTCTATGCCGCACCCACCATGCTGATTTATGCCGACGGCCCGACCGCTGCAAGATCACCGCTTGCCCGATACTAACGCCGGCGCGTGCACTTTCCGTTTCAATTTCGGGCACAATCGCGTGAGTTTTGCGGCAAAAGCCGCGCCGGCAGGGTCATTTTGCCCGCAAACTGCGCAGCAAACCGTCAAAGTCCGGCGGCAGTGCCGCCTCAAACTTCTTCCACTCGCCGCTGATCGGGTGCTCAAAGCCCAGACTCGCGGCGTGCAGCGCCTGGCGCGGAAAATGCGCCAATTCCACTGGCGCATTTCCCGGCGCCGCCCGTTTGCCGCCATAGACCCCGTCGCCGATCAACCCATGCCCGGCATAGGTCAAATGCACCCTGATCTGATGCGTCCGACCGGTTTCCAGCCGACATTCCACCAGAGCGGCCCAAGGTTTGCCCACCGGACCAAACGCCTCGAGCACTTTCAGCCGCGTCACCGCCCGTCGGCCGCTGTCGGCAACGATCGCCATCTTTTTCCGATCGGCCGGATGCCGGGCGATACTGCCTTCGATGCGAATAATGCCGCCGGCCTCGACGCTGACGCCGGCAAGGCCGCGCAATCGCGGATCACCGGCATCGGGTTTGCCGCGCACCAGCGCCAGATAGTGCCGCTCGGCGGTATGGGCCGCGAATTGTTTCGCCAGTCCCTGATGCGCGGCGTCGCTTTTCGCCACCACCAGCAGGCCCGAGGTATCCTTGTCGATCCGGTGCACAATGCCGGGACGTTTCTCGCCGCCAATCCCCGACAAGTCACCGCCAAAATGATGCAGCAATGCATTGACCAAAGTCCCCGCCGCCGCGCCGGGCGCCGGATGCACCACCATCCCGGCGGGTTTGTTGACCACGACCAGATGCGGATCCTCGTACAGCACATGCAGCGGAATATCCTCAGCCGCCACGCCGGTATCCGCCGCTTCAAGAACGGCGACCAGAAATGTCTGGCCCGGCAGCGGGCGATCCTTTGCCGCCGCCAGACTGCCGTCGGCGCGGGTCACCGCGCCGGCAGTCAACAGCGATTGCAAGCGCGAACGGCTCAGGCCGCTGCCCTCTGGCGCGGCAGCGGCCAAGGCCTTATCAAGCCTTGGGGCCGGATGCTCCGAAACGACGATGCGCACAGGATCAGGAATGGACAAGGATCAGCCCCGGTTCGACGTTGAAACCCCAGAACCGCCGCGCCTGCGCGCCCTGCGAATTCTGGTGACGGTTCTGACCGCCACAATGATCCTTGGCTTTCTAACCATCATCGCCATGCTTGTCATCACCCTGACCCGCGGCCCGGCGGCGACGGCGCTGCCAGGCACGATAAGCATCCCCGCGGGCGAAACCGCGCAAGCCTTTACCCAGGGCAGCGGCTGGATTGCCGTGGTAACGCGTGACGGCACCGGCCAGCAGCGGATCAGGATATTGTCGGCGCAAACCGGCGCCGAACAACAGGTGATCGAGGTGCGGACCGGGTCCGCGGCACCGTAACCCAACCGTCTGGCCAAAATAAAAAACCGTTGGAAAATGAAACGGCCTGATCCTTGGGGGCTCAGGACCAGGCCGTTCTCCGGTCAACCGGGCGATTTCGCCACCGCGACCAACTTCTGCCGACGCCCCGCCAAAGTGACCGGGCGGCGTATTTCGGGGGCGGAAGAAACTCCGCCGCGTCAGTTCACCAGGCGGAAATAATCCTCATAGACGATTTCATCGACGTTGCTGTTGCAGTTGCCGAACGAACCGTTCGAGGTCAGCTTGATATCGTTGCCCGACTGGAACGAGGCGCCTTCAATGCCCTGCGA
>JAYTCN010000221.1:0-1727 GCA_043736475.1 Paracoccaceae bacterium | reverse complement strand
GCAAGGTGTCCATCATTGCTTGCATTTCGCTGATTTTCCGTTCCAGACCGTCGATCTGATCAAGCGCGAGGCGCTTGACGTCAGCACTCTGGCGAGAGCGGTCGCGCCAGAGCGCCAGCAGTTCTTCGATTTTCTCAACCGGAAAGCCGAGGTCGCGGGACCGACGGATGAAGCGCAGCATCTGCACTTCGGTTTCAGAATACACGCGGTAGCCCGATCCCGTCCGACCTGCCGCCGGGATCAATCCAGTGGATTCGTAGTAGCGGATCATCTTTGCTGAAACGCCCGAGGCTTTTGCCGCTTCACCGATATTCATGATTTGGTTCCTTCAGGCTGGGGTGGGGGCAAAGCGCCGTAGCCGCAACGCGTTCCCGAGGACAAAAACAGATGACAGTGCCATCGCCGCTGCCGCAAAGATGGGTGAAAGTAGCAGGCCAAACGCGGGCCAAAGCGCGCCGGCGGCGACCGGGATCAGGAGCGCGTTATAGATGAATGCCCAGAACAGGTTCTGGCTGATGTTGCGCATGGTGGCTTTGGAGAGTGCAATCGCATCGGGCACTGCCGTAAGGCGGCCAGTCATCAACACAACGTCTGCCGCCTCGATGGCAATATCGGTGCCGGTGCCAACGGCGATGCCCACATCAGCCTCGGCCAGCGCCGGTGCGTCGTTGATGCCGTCGCCGACGAAAGCCAGCGTGCCCATCATCTTCAGCCGCTTTACTGCGGCCACTTTTCCATCGGGCAGCACTTCGGCCACCACTTCGTCAATACCAAGCTGGCGCGCGATGGCATTTGCAGTGCGGGCGTAGTCGCCGGTGATCATTGCGACCTTGAGGCCCAACGCATGCAGCGCGCGGATTGCATTCGGCGTTGTTTCCTTTATCGGGTCGGCGACTGCGAGGATTGCGGCCAGCTTTCCATCGATGGCGGCATACAGCGGTGACTTGCCGTCATCGCCTAGTCGCGCGGCCTCGGCGGCGAAGGGCGCGACATCAAGGCCCAGCTTTATCATGTAGCGGTCGGCTCCGACCTCGATCATTTGCCCGCCCGCTTGCGCCGCGACACCGAAGCCGGTGATGGAATCAAAGGTCGTAACCTCAGGCAGATCCAAGCCTTCTTCGCTCGCCGCCGCGACAATGGCGCGGGCGATGGGGTGTTCCGACTTCGCCTCGACTGCCGCAACGGCAGCCAGCACAGAGGCACGGTCAAAGCCCGGTGCCAGCATCAGATCGGTCAGCCTTGGCTTGCCCATCGTCAGCGTGCCGGTCTTGTCGAGCGCCACCACTTTGACGCCGTGCAGGGTTTGCAGCGCCTCGCCTTTGCGGAACAGGATTCCGAGTTCCGCCCCCCGCCCGGTGCCGACCATTATCGAGGTCGGGGTGGCGAGGCCCATCGCGCAAGGGCAGGCGATGATGAGGACTGCGACTGCATTGACAAGGCCGAACGTCAGCGCAGGTTCCGGCCCGAACACGAGCCAGACGGCGAATGTCAGTGTTGCCAATGCCATAACGGCGGGCACGAACCACATGGTGACCTTGTCCACCAGCGCCTGAATCGGCAACTTGCCGCCCTGCGCTGCCTCGACCATACGTATGATCTGGGCCAGCATTGTCGCTTCGCCGACCACCGTCGCACGGAAACTGAAGGCTCCCGTCTGATTGACGGTGCCCCCTGTCACCTGGCTGCCGGTCGTTTTCTCTACCGGCGACGGCTCGCCGGAAATCATG
>JAYTCN010000220.1:0-4212 GCA_043736475.1 Paracoccaceae bacterium | reverse complement strand
CCGGTGAAGTGGAACTGACTTTGCCGGGAACGGCGCGGATCACCCCGCAGATTCGCGGGGCGATCAAACATGTGCCGGGTGTCGTGCATGTGGAGGAGTTTTGAGGCGACCTTGCGCGACGCTTGCCGGGTTTGCCGTTCAGGCGTAAAATTCGCCGGCGCAGGAATGGAGGTCGCGATGCATGAATCCACCGAACTTTGCCATATCATCACCGGCTGGTTCCGGGCCGTGGAAACCGGCGATGTCAGCTGGTGTGACCGCCATATCTCCGGCCATCCCGATCTCAGGGTGGTCGGCACCGATCCGGAGGAATGGCTGAAAGGAGCGCTGGCGGAAGCATTCATGCGGCGCGAGGCGGTGCATGTGGTTGGCAAGCTGAAAGTCAATGTGCGCGATGTCGAGGCTTATGCCACCGATAATGTCGGCTGGGGCATTGCCCGGCCGGAAATCACCCTGATCGACGGCGGCAAGGTGACGCCGCGCTGGAGCGCGGTGTTTATCAGGGAAGAAGGCGACTGGAAGATGGTGCAATTGCATGCCTCGGTCGCCATCGGCAACGCGGCGGCGTTTGGCGATAGATTCGGCTAGACCAGTTCAGGCGATGACAGAATCGCCTGAACTGGTCTGACCATTTGTTTTTACGCAAATCGGGCGGGACAACCGGTTCCCACTTTTCCCTGATTTGCTCTAGTCCCCGACCGGCCTGGCGCGCCATCGCTAGAACTGCCCGGCGCCCAGGAATTGGATTGTCGCGTGAATCACGTAGTCGTCGAGCATCATGGTCGAATGGGCGACCGGCAATTTGATCCGCTTGCCTTCCGGCGCCGATCCCCAGGCGGAAACCACCGAAACTTTGCCGTCGTTTTCGCCGGGGATGCCGGTGATCGCGCCATAGGCCGCCAGCGCGGCGGTTCCGGCGATGGCACCGATATCCAGACCGCTGTCATCCTCGGCGTCGTGGGGAACCAATTCACTGACCGCCGGTCCCATGATTGGCGCGATGATCGGGCCGAAAATCGCGGCGCGCTGGGCGATTTCGGAACCGAGATTTGGCGATCCAAGCTGGACGATGCGACCGCGCAGGTTTGGTGGCACCCGGCGCATCAAATCCTTGGCGATGATTCCGCCCAGCGAATGGCCGACAAAATGCACGCGCTCGCCCTGGGGCACATACGGCCAGATTGCCTGGACAAGCGCGGCGATGGTGGCCTTGCGCGACGGATAATTGATCATCACCGCGTCAAAGCCCGCTTCTTCCAGCCGCCGCGCCAGTTTCTTCATCGACGCTGAGGTGCGGCCGAGGCCGTGCAGGACGACGACGGGTTCCATCAATAATGCGGCGGTTTTTGGTTGGCCGCCACATTGGCCAGAAGCTGGTCGGCTTCGAGTTCGGCGGCGCGCTGCATCAAAAGCGCGACCCGACGGGTCAACGTGTCGATGGCGGTCGCCTGTTGGCTGACAACCGCGTTCAGCTCATCGACCAGATACGACTGGTGGGCAAGTTGGGTTTCCAGATTGGTCAGGCGTTGGTCAGTTTCCATGGCCGCGTTTTACCCGGACCGGGTGGCGGATTCAAGAAAGGCGGCGCCCCGGCCTGGCGCCTGTCGTGATGTTACCCGCCGCTGACGGCCAGATAGGCGGCATAGAGCGACGTGCAGCCACAGATGAACAGGCGATTTCGCTTGGCGCCGCCGAACTGGACATTGGCAACTTTTTCGGGAATGCGGATTCGGCCCAGACAGGTGCCGTCGGGATGGAAGCAATCGACACCTTCGCCCGAACTGGTCCAAAGCCGGCCCTGCCGGTCGACCCTGAAGCCGTCAAACAACCCGGTTGCGCATTCGGCGAATACCTCGCCCGCGGTCAATTTGCCGCCGTTGACCCTGAAACGGCGGATGTGCTTTGGCCCCCCTGGCGCGTGCGAGGCGCCGGTATCGGCAATATAGAGCAGGCTTTCGTCGGGGGAAAACGCCAGACCATTGGGCTTGACGAAATCACCGGCAACCTTGGCAACCGCGCCCGAGGCCGGGTCGAGCCGGTAGACATGGCAACCGTCCTGTTCCTGCGCTGCCATATCGCCTTCATAGTCGGTCATGATGCCATAGGACGGGTCGGTGAACCAGATCGACCCGTCTTGGGCCACGACAACATCGTTCGGCGAGTTCAGACGTTTGCCGCCGAAACCGTCAGCCAGGACGGTGATTGATCCGTCGTGTTCGGTGCGGGTGACGCGTCGGGTCTGATGCTCGCAGGTGACAAGACGCCCCTGCCGGTCACAGGTGTTGCCGTTGGAATTGTGGCATGGTTTGCGGAATTCCGACACCGAGCCGTCGGTCTCGTCCCAGCGCAGCATGCGGTTGTTGGGGATATCCGAGCAGACGAGATAGCGCCCGGCGGCAAACCAGGCCGGGCCCTCGAGCCAGCGCCCGCCGGTCCACAGCCGCTCGACCCGGCCGTGGCCGGTCAAGAGCGCGCCGAAGCGCGGGTCGAGGGATTCGAATCCGCTGCCGTCGATTTCGCCGTGATAGGCCATGATGATCCCCGCCCGTTGATTCCAGCCCAGACTAACCCACGATGACGGTTTCGCCCAGCAACGCGTGCTGTGTCAGCGCAAACGGAAACGATGCATTCATGAAGGTGCCCAATGTCGCACAAGGGCGGCTCGCGGCCGCCGGACATCATCATCACAAAAACTTGACAACAGCGCCTTTGCAACCGAAACGGCAAGAGAGCAGGGTTTTCCCTGGGGCGCAACAGACCCCGGGGGAGCATCGTCATGGAACACAAATTCCCGCCTTCGTCTTTCACCTTTCACCGCCGCAAATTCCTGGCCGCGGCTTCCGGATTGATCGCAGCCGGACTTTTGCCCAAACAGGCTCTGGCTCTGGCCGATCCGGCGACGTTCAGGCATGGTTCGGTCGATGTCACCGTGGTCAGCGACGGCCATCTGACGTTGCCGGCCAGCATTTTCGCCCCGAATGCGCCGCCCGACGTGCTGCAGGCGCTGCTCGCCGCAGCCGGTATCACCGGCGACGAGATGACGGCGGAAACCAACGTGACCTTGATCAAGACCGCCACCGATCTCATCATGTTCGACACCGGTTCTGGCATCGGGTTCCAGCCGACGTCCGGCAAACTTCTGGAAAATCTCCAGCTTGCCGGTATCGATCCGGCAGCGGTCACCAAGCTTGTCTTCACCCACGCCCATCCCGATCACATCTGGGGCACGGTCATTGCCGACGGTGCCCTCGGCTTTCCCAATGCCGCCTGTTATGCCGTTGCCGCCGAATGGGACTTCTGGATGGGCCCGGACATTCTGACCCAGATGCCGGCCGAGATGCATCCGTTCGTCCTTGGGGCCCAGAAACATCTGAACGGGGTCAAGGACCGCGTCACGATGGTGAAACCGGGCGATGACGTCGTCGCCGGTATCCGGGTCCTCGATACTGCGGGCCACACGCCGGGGCATGGTTCGTTCGAAGTCGACGGCGATGACGGGCTGATCATCGTCGGTGATGCCATCACCGGGATGCCGGATATCCGGTTCGCCCATCCCGACTGGCACTTTGGCTTTGACGCAATTCCCGATCTCGCTGTTGCCAACCGCACGAAACTGCTTGACCGGGCCGCCAGCGAGCGAACGAAACTGCTCGGTTTCCACTGGCCTTACCCCGGCGTCGGCCATGCCGAACGGAAAGACGGGGCGTATCAATACGTGGCGGCGCTGTAGCCGACCGGCAACCGCTGCGGGCATCGCTGGTGGCGCCGGCAGCGCCCGCCGGTCCACAGCCGCTCGACCCGGCCGTGGCCGGTCAAGAGCGCGCCGAAGCGGGCATTGAAGGCTTCAAAACCAGTGCCTTCAACTTGTCCACGCATGCCATTTCCCCCGTCAATTTCTGTTCCTCGCCCGGCCCGAGCGTTTGCCGTGATTCGGCAATGTGACCACGGAAAAGTAGACAGATTGCCACAGAAAGCACCGCAAAAATGCGCGGTTTCGCGGGCCTGCCGGTCCTTGTGCCCGCAAAATCGGCGTTGCGTATATGCTGGCAGGTGGATCCAGCGCCAGCAATACCGATCCTTGTGCCAGCGAACCGGCCGAAGGCACGGAATGGCTGGCAGACGGGCCGCATGTCATGGTGATGAACGCGCCGGAACTTCTGGCGCTCTATCCGACCGGTGCCACGCCCGATGCCACCCAGCCTTATGTCATGT
>JAYTCN010000219.1:0-1728 GCA_043736475.1 Paracoccaceae bacterium | reverse complement strand
GCACGGCGTTCAGGGCGGTCACGGCCTTGGCGTAGGCCTCGGCGCGTCCGACGCGGTCCCTTTGGCGCAGCCCCTCCATCAGTTGGGCGCCGACTTTCATCACCGGGTTCAGCGAATATTTCGCATCCTGCATCACCATGGCCATGCGCCGGCCGCGCAGGGCGCGCATTTCGGCCTCGGACGCGTTCAGGATGTCTTGCCCGTCAAAGGTCATCGCATCCGCTTCGATCCGGCCCGGCGGACGGATCAGGCGCAAAACGCTGCGCCCGGTCATGGTCTTGCCGGACCCGCTTTCGCCGACAATTCCCAGCCGTTCGCGGCCAAGGTCGAAGGACACGCCACGAACCGCCTCGACCGGACCGGTTTCGGTGTCGAATGTCACGCGCAGGTTCTTGACCGACAGCAGGCTCACCGGCCGGCACTCCTCGGGTCCAGAACGTCGCGCAACCCGTCGCCGAGCAGGTTGAATCCCAGCGAGACGATGAAGATCGCAAGGCCCGGCATCGTGGCGACCCACCATTGTTCGAACAGGAACTTGCGCCCGGACGCGATCATCAGCCCCCATTCCGGCATCGGCGGCTGCACGCCAAGGCCCAGAAAGCCCAGACCCGCTGCCGTCAGGATCACCCCGGCCATGTCCAGCGTCACCCGGATGATGACCGAGGGCAGGCACATCGGCATGACATGGCCCCAGATCACCCGCATTGCCCCCGCCCCTTGCAGCCTGACCGCTGCGATATAGTCGGCGTTGCGGACGGTCAGGGTCTCGGCCCGCGCCACACGGGCATAGGGCGGCCACGCCGTCAATGCGATGGCAAGGACCGCATTCTCAATCCCCGGGCCGAGGACCGCGACCAGGGCCAGCGCAAGGATCAGCCGGGGGAAGGCCAGAAAGATATCGGTGATCCGCATCAGCACCTGATCGACCCAGCCGCCGAGATAACCCGCGACGGTGCCGATGATCAGCCCGGCAACCGGGGCGGTCAGAATGACCAGCAGCACGATGTAGAGCGTGATGCGCGAGCCGAACAGGATGCGCGTCCAGATATCGCGGCCAAAATCGTCGGTGCCCAGCCAGTGACCCGGCGTTCCGGGCGGCTGCAACCGTTCGGCGAGCGTCTGGGCGATCGGGTCATAGGGCGCCAGCCACGGCGCAAAGATCGCCATCAGCACCAAAGCCACGGTGATGGCAAGCCCCAGCATCGCCAGATGGTTGCGCCGGAACCTCAGCCAGGACAGATAGCTTTGCACCAGGCGCGATTGCAGCCGGGATGAGGGGTTCGGGTCGCGGAGCCATGCGGTCAGGGTCATGTCGCCCTCGGATCGGCAAGGCGATACAGCAGGTCCGAAAACATGTTGATCCCGATATAGACCGCACCGACGACGATGGTGCCGCCCAGCACCGCCGGCATGTCGGCAACCAGCAACGCATCGGTGATGTAACGGCCAAGGCCGGGCCAGGCAAAGATCGTCTCGGTCAGCACCGCCCCCTCCAGCAGAAACGAATAGGACAGGGCGACGACGGTGATCAGCGGCACCATCACATTCTTCAGGGCATGGACCCAGATCACCCGACTTTCCGGCATCCCCTTGACCCGCGCCGTGGTGATATACTCTTGCCCCAATTCATTCATCATGAAGCTGCGGGTCATCCGGCTGATATAGGCCATCGACAGATAGCCCAGCAGCGAGGCCGGCAGAATGATGTGCGACACGGCATTGCCGAAC
>JAYTCN010000218.1:0-24426 GCA_043736475.1 Paracoccaceae bacterium | reverse complement strand
CCGAATCGACCCTGACCTGCCCGTTGTGCGCGGCGCAGAAGACCGAGGTGATGCCGGTCGATTTCTGCCAGTTTTTCTACGAATGCAGCGGCTGCGGCAAAATCCTGCGGCCCCGGCCCGGCGATTGCTGCGTCTATTGCAGCTATGGCTCGCTGCCCTGCCCGTCAGTGCAGCAAAACGGGCGCGGCGCGGACTGCTGCTGAGGCGGTTAGGTCACCATCGCCTTGTCGAGCGAGCGGGTCTTGCGCAGGGCCGGGAAATGCCAGGCCCAGATTGCGGCGACGGCAATCGAGCCGATGCCGCCGAAAACCACCGCACCCACCGGCCCGATCCATGCGCCCATCATGCCGGCGCGGAATTCGCCCAATTCGTTGGAGGCACCGACAAAGACGTTGTTGACCGCATTGACCCGGCCGCGGACATGATCTGGCGTCCACAGTTGCAACAGGATTTCGCGGACATAGACGCTGAACATGTCGGCAGCCCCGACCAGGGCCAGAGCCAGGATCGAGACCCAGGCGATGGTCGAGACACCGAACATGGTGGTGAAGACGCCAAACAGCGCCACTGCGGCGAACATGGTCATGCCGGCGTGATCGCGGATCGGATGGCTGGTCAGCCACATCGCGGTCAGGACCGCGCCGATGCCGGGGGACGCCCGCAGCAGGCCAAGGCTCCAGGGGCCCAATTCCAGCACGTCGCGGGCATAGACCGGCAACAGGGCCACCGCACCGCCCAGGAGCACGGCAACCATGTCGAGCGAGATGGCGCCGAGCACGATCTTTTCGCTCAGGATATAGCGAAAGCCGCCCAGGATATTGCCCAGCACCCCGGCGCCGATATGCGGGCGCAAAGCCGGTCGCGGGATTGAAAAAGTGAATCCGCAAGCGACGGCCAGCAGGATTCCCGCAGTGCCATAGGCAAATTCCGGCGAAATTCCGTAAAGCAGGCCGCCGAACACCGGCCCGACGATCGTGCCGATCTGCCAGCAGGCGGTGGACCAGGACACCGCGTTGGGAAAATCGGCGATCGGCACGGTGCCGACGATCAGCGAGGAAGAGGCGGGCCCGACAAAGGCGCGGGCGATGCCCAGAGCGGTCAGGATGGCAAAGAGCGCAACCGGCGCGGCAAGGCCTGCAAACGTCAGCGCCAGGAGGCCGATCGTGCAAGCCGTTTCGAGCAATTGCGCCACGCCCATGATGAAGCGACGCCCGAACATGTCGGCGGCGGCACCGGTAACCAGGACCAGCGCCAGTTGCGGAAGAAACTGGGTCAGACCGATCAGGCCGAGATCGAACGGATCGCGGGTCAGGTCGTACATCTGCCAGGCGACGGCAACGCTGACGATCTGCACTGCCAGGGTATTGAGGAATTTTTGCGTCCAATAGCGGGCAAACGCCGGGTGGCGGAACGCGGCATAGCGATCGGCTGCTGCCAGGGAAGCGGTCGTTTCGGACAATTGCGGACCCGATTTTTGTTCTGGAATTCAATCGCGCAGGTTAGGGTCGGCAGCGGGGAATGTCACGGGCGGGAGTCGGATATTTTTGAAAAGTCAACCTTGGCCGGTCTTGCCCTGCTCATGGCAATTCCGTTGGCAGCGGCGGCGCAGACCTACAACACTCCGGCCAGGGGGACGGAGTTACGGGCTGCCCTGATGGACGCCTTGCGTCCGCTGGTGGAAGCGGACCTCGGCCCGCAGGTCGAATTTGTGGTTGACCAGTTGCGGGTGGCAGGCGATGTGGCTTTTGCCAATGTGATGCCGCAGCGGCCCGGCGGCGAACCGATCGACCTGCCGGCGACACCGATGGTGCTGCGCTTTGGCAGCGATCAGGGGATCGAAGGGGTCGGCACCCAGGCATTGTATCGTCGCGAGGGCAGCCAGTGGGTGGTGCTGCACATGGCGATCGGCGCCACCGACGTCTGGTGGGCGAATGCGGCCCTGTGCCCGGAATTCGCGGAGGTAATCCCGGAAGTTTGTCCGTAGGGTTGGCGATTAGAGCAAATCAGGGAAAAGCGGGAACCGGTTTTCCCGCCCGATTTGCGTAAAAACAAATGGTCAGACCAGTGCGGGCGATTCTGTCAGCGCCTGAACTGGTCTAGCCAACCATTTCAATCGTTTGGACGTATTGCGATCGCGGACGATTGCTGCCGGACAGGCATCCTACCCAGGTGCCAATGCCACCATTCCGCCTGCCATGCGCGCGACCAATCCGCGCAGTTCAAGATCCATCAACACTTCGCTGACCTGATGCGCCGGCGCGCCGGACTGGCGGATCAGCAGGTCTTCGTGCACTGGCGATGGGCCGACCAGCGACAGGATCATGCCCTCGGCCCCGTCAAGACGGATCGGCGGCACCGGCTTGACGGCAAGTTGCGGGCGGCTGACCTGCTGGCCGGTCAGTGCCGCATGGATGTCGTCAGCCCCGCGAACGAGGATCGCGCCGTCGCGGATCAGCATGTTGCAGCCGCTGGCCCGGGCGTCGAACGGATGTCCCGGCACCGCCATGACCTCGCGACCCTGATCGAGGGCGCAGCGGGCGGTGATCAGGCTGCCGGACTTGGCCGCGCCTTCGACCACGATCACCGCGCGGGCGAGGCCGGAGATGATGCGGTTACGCCGGGGAAAATCGCGGGCTTGCGGCTCCATGCCGATCGGTGCCTCGGACAAACGGGCGCCGAACTGGGCGATGTCGGCGGCAAGCGCCGAGTTTTCCGGCGGATAGAGATTGTCGACCCCACCGGCTTGCACGGCAATGGTGCCGGTTGCCAACGAGGCGGCGTGGACCGCCGAGTCGATGCCGCGGGCAAGGCCAGAGACGGTCACATAGCCGAGTTCCCCGAGATCTGCAGCCAGCTTGCGCGCCATGCGCTGGCCAAGCGCCGAGGCGTTGCGCGCACCGACGAGGGCAATGCATGGTTTGCTGGCAAGGGCCGGATCGCCAAGCGCCCACAGCAGCGGCGGGGCGTCGGCGATTTCGCTGAGGGCTTGCGGGTAGTCGGGGGCACCAAGACACAGGAGGCGTGCACCCAGGCCGGCAGCAGCGCGCAGTTCGGATTCGACGATGCCGATCGGGCAGATTTCATAGCCGGAAACCCCGGCCTTGCGGGCAACTTCGGGCATGGCCGCGAGGGCCGCCCTGGCGGTGCCGAATTCGAGAAGCAGGCGGCGGAACGTCGTCGGGCCGACCCGGCGGGACCGGACAAGACGCAGCCAGTCGAGCCGGGTCGCATCGTCCTGCGGGGTGGCTTCGGGGATGAAACCGGCGGCGTCTTCGGCGAGGAAGTAGTGGTCGTCCATCGGCGGGACAATGATGCGGATTAGTTAAAGGTGGGTGAATGGGGCAATTGGCCGGAATCTGAACGGAAGCAGAAAAGGCGCCAGTGGCGCGTTTTCCCGTTCAGCCACACCGGTGCGGGGCGACGTGGCTGCAATCACAACGAGAGGGCCGCGCCTGCCTGGGCGGGTGCAACGCACCTGCCGAGGGCAGGCAGGTGCGGCCCGGAATGCTTTGGCATCCCGTGCGGTTTTCGTCGCTGACACTGTGGCCAGCGGGGTCACCGGCCCCCGCTGGTGGAAAGTTTTGCGCTTACGACGCCAGCTAATTGCCTGCCATAACGAATGCTTTTGGTCGCATAAGCCGGATGGTCAGCCAGAAGACGGATGCCGCGAGCAGACCGCGGAACGACAATGGCAAAATACCTTGAAGCATGGCCAATAGAGTGCCCGCGACAGCCCGTCTTTCACCAACCAATAAACGGTAAGGGTCACCGGGGGAATCAATATCCCGCCAATCATCGCCGAGCCGATACCGACGAAACCCAGTTTCCGAGCCACCAACGCAAATGGCAGCGACGTGGCTGAAAATGGTGCAGTTAGCAACGGCGAGTAAACGACCCACGTCAGCGGGCCGATCAAAAAATAGTATGCCGCGCTGAATTCAAATTCGTCGCCAAAAAATGAGCGCGAAGCCGCGAAATAATCCGAGGACAATCGTCTCAATGGCTATACCAAGTAACGGAACCCCAACAACCAGAGCGGCGTAGCCGACAACGGCGTCACTTATTTTTATGGGTTTTCGCTGCTCTGAACTTAATTTGAATATTGGCCCAAACCAACCCATCCTACCCACTTCCCCCCACCGTCAACCCGCCAATCAGCATTGTTGGCAGGCCGACCCCGACCGGCACCCATTGCCCGGCTTTGCCGCAGTTGCCCATGCCGGGGTCGAGTGCCATGTCGTTGCCGATCAGGCGGATGTTCTTCAGCGCCGTGGCGCCATCGCCGATCAGGGTGGCGCCTTTCACCGGGCGGCCGACCACCCCGTCTTTGACCCGGTAGGCTTCGGTGCAGGAGAACACGAATTTGCCATTGGTGATATCGACCTGGCCGCCGCCGAAGCCCACCGCATAGATGCCGTCCTTGACGGCTTTCACCACGTCGTCCGGTTGGGCGTCACCGCCGAGCATGAAAGTGTTGGTCATCCGCGGCATCGGGGTGTGGGCATAGCTTTGCCGCCGACCGTTGCCGGTGGCGGGCACCCCCATCAGGCGGGCGTTCTGGCGGTCTTGCATGTAGCCGACAAGCACGCCGTCCTCGATCAGCATGTTGCGCTGGCTCGGGGTGCCTTCGTCGTCGAAGCTGATCGAGCCGCGGCGGTCGGGGATGGTGCCGTCGTCGATGACGGTGACGCCTTTTGCGGCCACGCGCTGGCCCATCAGCCCGGCGAAGGCGCTGGTTTTCTTGCGGTTGAAATCGCCCTCGAGGCCGTGACCGACCGCCTCGTGCAGCAGGATGCCGGGCCAGCCGGGGCCGAGGGCGACGTCGTAAACGCCGGCCGGGGCGGGTTCGGCTTCGAGGTTGACCAAGGCGATGCGCAGCGCTTCGCGGGCGGTTTTCTTCCAGTGGTCGCCCTGGATGAGCGCGGCCAGGCCAAAGCGGCCGCCACCGCCAGCGCCCCCGGTTTCGCGGCGGCCGTTGTGTTCGACGATGACGCTGACGTTCAGCCGCGTCATCGGCCGGGCTTCGGCGATGCGGGTGCCGTCGGGGCGGAGGATTTCGATTTCCTGCATCGATGCACCAAGCGAGGCCGAGACCTGCACCACGCGTTTGTCGAGGTCGCGGGCGAAGGCGTCGATCTCGCGCAGGGTTTCGACTTTCACCGGGAAAGTGGCGTCATCAAAGGGATCGCGGTCGCTATAAAGCCGCTGGTTGGTGGGTGGCGGGCCTGCGGCGAGGGCGCCGCCCCCGGACCCAACGGCCAGCCGCGCGGTTTCCGCGGCACGTTTCAGCGCCGATTCGCTCAGTTCGGTGGCATGGGCATAGCCCGCCGTCTCGCCGCGCACCGCCCGCAGGCCAAAGCCTTCGGCAGCATCATAACCGGCCTGTTTCAGCCGACCGTCGTCGAACGCAAGGGTTTCCGAACGGCGGCGTTCGAGGAACAATTCGCCGTCATCGGCGCCGGCAACAGCGTCGCGCAGAATGGCCAGGGCGCGGCCTTCGTCGAGCGAGGTGTCAAACGGGCGGAAGCGGGCGGTTGGTTCGGTCATCGTGGCGTTCCCGGATTGGGCCAAGGGCGTGAAAATCAGCGGCGAAGCGGCCGAATGCCGCAAAGCCGCGCCTTGTCATCAAGTGCGTATTATGCTTGTTCGGTGCAAGGACACAACCGGGGATTCCGGAGCGGAATCTCGGGGTGCCGCAGCAAATGTGCTCTGGCCCAAAGGCGACGGGGATACGGATATGAGATCGGGCAGTTTCGCGGCGACAGTTTGGGCCTTTGCCGGTGCCTTGATGACAAGTTCGATGATCTGGGCCCAGGATGGCTTGCAGGGATTGCCGTCGCCGGGCAAGCCGTCGCAGGACGGCTATGATTTTCAGCAGCCGGCGACCGAACTGATGCGCGATATTCGCTGGCTCGATTCGATGATCCTGTGGATCATCACCGCGATCAGCCTGTTTGTGACGGCGCTGCTGTTGTTCGTGGCGATCCGTTTCAACCGCAAGCGCCATCCGGTTCCGGCGACTTTCACCCATAACTCGGTGCTGGAAGTGGCTTGGACGATCGTGCCGATCATCGTCCTGATTTTCATCGGCTCGTTCTCGCTGCCGGTGCTGTTCAAGCAACTGGAAATTCCGGTCGCCGACCTGACGATCAAGGCCACCGGCAACCAGTGGTTCTGGTCCTACGAATACCCCGACGACGGGGTGGCGTTCGACGCCTATATGCTGGGCAGTCCGGCGACGGTTGGCGCCGATGAAACCGGCGTTCTGCCCTATATTTACAACGACGCGATGAAAGCCAAACTGGTTGCCGCCGGTTACAATGAAGATGAGTGGCTGCTGGCAACCGACAATGCCGTGGTGGTGCCGGTCAACAAGATCGTCCGCGTGCTGGTCACCGGCATCGACGTGATCCACGCCTGGACAATACCGGCCTTCGGGGTGAAGCAGGACGGGGTGCCGGGCCGGCTGGCGGAGCTGTGGTTCAGGCCCGAGATCGAGGGTGTCTATTTCGGCCAGTGTTCGGAACTGTGCGGCAAGGACCATACCTATATGCCGATCACGGTCAAAGTTGTCTCGGAAGCCGCCTATGCCGAATGGCTGGCCGGGGCCAAGGTTGCCTTCGCGATCGAACCGGTTGCCGGTGAGGCGATCGACGTGGCCTCGGCCGAATAGGTTGCACGGTGGGGTTGGCCCGCCACAGCAGGACAAAGATGACCGACGCGACTTTCAGCCCAAGCCTTCCCTACGAGGCGCAGCCTTCGGATTATTTCGAACTGCTGAAGCCCCGGGTCATGCGGCTGTCGATTTTTACGGCGGCGGTCGGCCTGTTTGCGGCACCGGTGGCGGTGCATCCGGTCATCGGCTTTGCCTCGATCCTGTGCATCGCTGCCGGGGCCGGTGCCTGCGGCGCCCTGAACATGTGGTGGGATGCCGACATCGACCGCCAGATGGGACGCACCAGGAACCGCCCGATCCCTTCGGGCAGGGTCAGCGAAGCCGAGGCTTTGGGAATTGGCCTGACGCTGGCGGTCATCTCGGTCTTGATGCTGGGCCTGTTCGCCAACTGGGTCGCTTCGGCATTGCTGGCCTTCACCATCTTCTTTTATATCGTCGTCTATTCGATGTTCCTCAAACGGCTGACGCCGCAGAACATTGTCGTCGGCGGCGCCGCTGGTGCCTTGCCGCCGGTTGTCGGCTGGGCGGTGGCGACGGGCGGGGTTGACGTGGCACCCTTGCTGATGTTCGCGCTGATCTTCGTGTGGACGCCGCCGCATTTCTGGGCATTGGCGCTGTTTCGCAACGACGATTATGCCCGCGCCGGGGTGCCGATGCTGCCGGTGACCCACGGCACGGCTTCGGCGCGGCGGCATATCCTGGCCTATACCCTGCTGCTGATTCCGGTGGCACTGGCCCCGGCTTTCACCAGTGCCGGCGGGCCGGTCTATTTGGTCAGCGCGGCGATCCTGACGGCGATCCTGTTGGTTGGGGCGCTGCGGCTGTCGCGCCGCGACGATGCGTCGGCGGCTGCCGATCGTTATCGGGTGGAAAAGCAGTTCTTTGCCTTTTCGATCATCTGGATGTTCCTGTTGTTCGTCGCCTTGCTGGCCGAAGCGGCGCTGCGGATGGCCGGGTTGGCGCCGCAAAACTGGCCGGTTTGGGTCTGAGCCGATGATCACCCGCGGCCACGAACTGCACATTCGCCGCAAGGGCCGGAATATCTGGCTCGGGGTGATCCTGGGTGGGTTTGTGCTGCTGATCTATGCCGTGACCATCGTCAAGATGATGGGCGGGGCCGCGATGGAGGCGTTCGATCACCAGATTCGCCCAAGCGTGACGGTGGACGAATGAGCGTCGATCCCAAGCGCGGCACCGCCTTTTGGCTGGTCACGCTGGTGACGGTGATGGTCAGCCTGTCTTTCGCCTCGGTGCCGCTGTATGACCTGTTCTGCCGGGTCACCGGCTATGGCGGGACGACCACAGTTGCCGAAACCGGCTCGGACGTCATCCTCGAACGCAAGATCACCATCCGTTTTGACGGCTCGGTCACCTCGGATCTGCCTTGGGAATTCCGCCCGGTGCAGACGACAATGGAACTGAAGATCGGCGAGACCGGTCTGGCGTTCTACGAGGCCCACAACCCGACCACCGAAACCATTGCCGGGACGGCGACGTTTAATGTCCTGCCCTATGCGGCGGGCGAATATTTCGCCAAGATCGACTGTTTTTGTTTCAAGATCCAGGTGCTGCGGCCGGGCGAGACGGTGCTGATGCCGGTGACGTTTTATGTCGATCCGAAGATCGTCGCCGAGGCGGAGCTGCCGGGGAGCAAAGAGATCACCCTGTCCTACACATTCAGCATGACCGACCTGCCGGAAGAACAGGTATCGCTTGCCGAACCGCCAGCTATTCAGGATAACACGACAACGAACTGACCCCGATAGGGGCCGGAAGGAAAAGGCTTCACGATGGCGCACGAAAAGAACCACGATTATCACATCCTGAAACCCAGCCTTTGGCCTTTCCTGGGGGCCGCAAGCGGTTTCACCATGCTGTTCGGGGCGGTGCTTTTCTTGCACGACAAGGGTCCGTGGATGATGCTGATCGGGCTGGCGCTGGTGCTATACACCATGTTTGTCTGGTGGTCGGACGTGATCCACGAAGCGCATGCCGGCGATCACACGCCGGTGGTGCAGATCGGCCTTCGCATGGGGTTCATCCTGTTCATCATCTCGGAGATCATGTTCTTTGTCGCCTGGTTCTGGACCTTTTTCAAACATGCGCTCTACCCGATCGGACCGTTGTCCCCTGCGGTTGACGGCATCTGGCCGCCGGCGGGGATCACCCCGTTTGACCCCTGGCATCTGCCGCTGATGAATACTCTGATCCTGCTCTGTTCCGGCTGCGCCGCCACCTGGGCGCACCACGCCCTCGTGCACGAGAACAACCGCAAGGATCTGGTCAACGGGCTGGTGCTGGCGATTTTGCTTGGTGCGGTGTTCACGGTGTTCCAGGCCTACGAATATGCGAATGCGGCGTTCGGATTCTCCGGCAATATTTATCCGGCCATTTTTTTCATGGCGACCGGCTTTCATGGCTTTCATGTGATCATCGGCACCATCTTCCTGACCGTCTGCCTGTTCCGGGCCCTGAGCGGTCACTTCACCCAGCAGAACCATATCGGCTTCGAGGCTGCCGCCTGGTACTGGCACTTTGTTGATGTGGTCTGGTTGTTCCTGTTCGCGGCGGTCTATATCTGGGGCAGCTGAGGGCACCGAATTCCGGTGCCGGTCAGGGATGCGGGCCGGCAAGCCCGCATTTTCGTTTGGGAAATGGCAAACACATGAACAGACGGATGATATTTCCGGTGCTATTGGGGCTGTCCGGCTGTGCCGTGCTGATCGCACTGGGCATCTGGCAGATGCAAAGGCTGCATTGGAAAGAAGATATCCTGGCGCAGATCGGGGTCCGGATTTCGGCTGAACCGGTGGCGCTGCCGTCGAGCCCTTCGGAAGAAACCGATGAGTATCGCACCGTTGAAGTATCTGGCAACCTCCTCGAAAAACCGATTCATGTTCTGACCAGCCAGAAACCCGCTGGCCCGGGGTTCCGGGTTATCCAGCCGCTGATGCTGGCCGATGGACGGCGACTGCTGGTGGATTTGGGCTTCATCGGCGCGAGCGCCAAGGACATCCGCGCTTTTGTCGGCGATGTGACGGTTACCGGTTCGCTGCTTTGGCCCGATGAAACCGACAACTTCACGCCGGCACCCGACCTGGCGCAAAACATCTGGTTCGCCCGTGATCTGCCTGAAATGGCCGCAGCATTGGCCACCGATCCGATCTTGATCGTCGCCAGCGAAACCTTCCCGGCATTGGCGCCGCGGCTGACGCCGGTCACTGTCAACGTTGCCAATGACCATTTCGGCTATGCCGTTACATGGTTTTCACTGGCCGCCGTCTGGGCCATGATGACAGTTTATGCGCTTTCGCGTATCAAGCGCCGGATCGATTGAAAGCAGGCCTGTTCGCATGAAATATGTTTCGACCCGGGGCATGGCCCCGGCCCTGTCTTTTGAAGAGGCGATGCTGACCGGGCTGGCGCGTGACGGCGGGCTTTACGTGCCGGAGACCTGGCCGCAGATGACCCATGCCGAGATCGCGGCCCTGGCCGGTTTGACCTATGAGGAGGCGGCGTTCAGGGTGATGAAGCCGTTCATCGGCAGCGCCTTCAGCGACAGAGAATTCCGGGCCATCATCGCCCGGGCCTATGCCGGGTTCGATCACGGCGCCCGCTGCCCTTTGGTGCAAACCGGGCCGAACGACTTTCTGCTTGAACTTCACCACGGCCCGACCTTGGCGTTCAAAGACGTGGCGATGCAATTGATCGGGCAAATGTTCGAGGTCACCCTGAAACGGCGCGGCGCGCGGGTGACCATCGTCGGGGCCACCTCTGGCGACACCGGTTCGGCAGCAATCGAGGCGTTTCGCGGGCTGGAGGCAGTGGATCTGTTCATCCTCTACCCGCATGGCCGGGTGTCGGAAGTCCAGCGTCGGCAAATGACGACGCCGGCCGAAGAAAACGTTCATGCCCTTGCCGTCGATGGCGATTTCGATGCTTGCCAGGGCTTGCTCAAGGATATGTTCAACGATTTCGCCTTTCGCGATGACGTGCGTTTGGCGGGGGTGAACTCGATCAACTGGGCCCGGGTTCTGGCGCAGGTCGTGTACTTTTTCACCGCCGCTGTCAGCCTGGGCGCGCCGTATCGCAAAATCAGCTTCACGGTTCCCACCGGGAATTTCGGCGATATTTTTGCCGGTTACGTCGCCAAACGGATGGGCTTGCCGATCGACCGGCTGGTGATCGCCACCAACCGGAACGACATCCTGCACCGCACCCTGGAAAGCGGCGAGCATCGCAAATCCGGGGTGGTGCCTTCGATTTCGCCGTCGATGGATATCCAGGTGTCGTCGAACTTCGAACGGCTTCTGTTCGAACTGGTCGGGCGCGATGGCGGTGCCGTCGCCCAGCTGTTCGGCGCGCTGAAAACCGGCGGGTTTTCCTTGCCGCAGGGGGCGCTGGGCCGCTTGCGCGAGGAATTCGATTCGACCGGGGTTTCCGAGGACGAGACATCGGCGACGATCCGGCTGGCGGCGCGGACCGCCGGCCAGATTATCTGTCCGCACACGGCGGTTGGCTGGAAGGCAGCATCGATGAAGCGCGGCGACCCGTCGGTGCCGATGGTCGTGCTGGCCACGGCACATGCGGCCAAATTTCCCGATGCCGTCGAAGCGGCAACCGGCATTCGCCCCGTGCTGCCACCGCACATGGCCGATCTTTTTCAGCGGTCCGAACGCGTGACACGTCTTGCAAATGACCTTTGCGCAATTGAAACTCTCATCAAACAAAGGATCGGCGCTTGACCGTTCAGACCCATACGCTTGCAAACGGTTTTCGCATCGTCACCGAGCAAATGCCCGGCTTGCGTTCGGCCGCCATCGGCATTTGGGTCGATGCGGGCGGACGGCACGAACGGATTGAACAGAACGGCATCGCCCATTTTCTGGAACATATGGCCTTCAAGGGGACGACCAGCCGGACAAGTTTGCAGATCGCCGAGGCGATTGAAGATGTTGGTGGCTATATCAACGCCTATACCAGTCGCGAAATGACCGCCTATTTCGCGCGTGTTCTGGAAAACGACGTGCCATTGGCGCTGGACGTGATCTCGGACATTTTGCTGAACCCGATTTTTGATCCGCACGAGATCGAGGTCGAGCGCGGGGTGATCTTGCAGGAAATCGGTCAGAGTCTGGATACGCCGGACGATGTGGTGTTCGACTGGCTGCAAGAAGTTGCCTATCCCGAACAACCGATCGGCCGCAGCATCCTGGGCCCGACCGAGCGGATCAAGGCCTTCAACCGCGCCGATTTGGCGGCGTTCGTGCAGGAATATTACGGACCCGAACAGATGATACTGGCGGCGGCAGGGGCAGTGGATCACGACCAGATTGCCAAAACCGCCGAAGGCCTGTTCGGCCATTTGCAGCCGCGCAAGACGCCGCTGCTGAAAGGTGCGAAGTTCATTGGCGGCGAGCGGCACGAAGTCAAAAAACTCGAGCAGGCGCATTTCACATTCGCCATTGAAGCGCCGGCCTACCGTGATGAGTCGGTTTATACGGCGCAAGTCTATGCCATTGCGCTGGGCGGCGGCATGTCATCGCGACTGTTCCAGGAAATTCGCGAGAAACGCGGACTTTGCTATTCAATCTTTGCCCAGACCGGGGCGTTTTCCGACACCGGAATGCTGACAATCTATGCCGGCACCAGCGCCGGGCAGTTGGCGGAGCTGGCACATCTGACCATGGATGAAATCCGGCGCTCGGCCGGAGATATGAGCGAGGCCGAAGTGGAGCGGGCGCGGGTGCAGATGAAGGCCGGGCTGCTGATGGGATTGGAAAGCCCGTCATCGCGTTGCGAACGTTTGGCGCGGATGATTTCGGTTTGGCAGCGCGTCCCGGAACTGGACGAGACGATTGCCCGGATCGAAGCGGTCAGTCTGGCCGGGGTTAAAGATGTTGCGGCATCGGCGCTGACCGCCAACAGCGCGGCAATGGCGCTGTACGGCCCGGTCAAAAAAGCTCCGAAGCTGGCCGAACTTACGGCGCGACTGGCAGCCTGACACGCATGTTTTTCCGCCGCCTGAAGCTTGCAATTCAGACGCCGAGGCTGATCTTGCGTTTGCCCGAAATCGCCGATCACGACGAATGGGCCAGGTTGCGCCGCGACGGCGAGGAATTTCTGGCAAAATGGGAACCGCTGCGCGATGCCGATCACCTGACGGCAAAGGCTTTCCGCAATCGGGTCGCCTGGGGGCAAAGGTCGGTCGAGACGGGACAGGCGATCCCCTTGTTCCTTTGCCGCCGCGATGACCGCCAACTGCTGGGCGGCATCACGCTGGACGCCATACGGCGCGGGCCAGCACAGTCGGCCAGCATCGGCTACTGGATTGGCGCGGATTATGCGCGGCAGGGCTATATGACCGAGACGCTGAACGCGGTTGTGGATTACGCGTTCAAGAAACTCGATCTGAGCCGGGTCGAGGCCGGGTGCCTGCCGGAAAACGCGCCATCACGGGCCTTGCTGGAAAAATCCGGCTTCAAATACGAAGGCGTGGCGCAAAGTTACCTGCAAATCGCCGGACGCTGGCGTAACCACGTGCTCTACGCCAATCTGCGGTGGGACCGGCGGGGGAAAACCGATGCAGGGTGAGGTCGGCTGATGTTGGAACCTGCGTCCGCCAGCTTGGTGGCCGATATTGCCAGCGCGATTGGCGCGACCAAGGTCCGTGCCGCCGACATCGCCTATCTGGCCGATCCGCGCGGCCTGCGCAACGGGGTGGCGGCGGCGGTTTTGCTGCCGGAAACGGTCGAAGATGTTTCCGAAATTCTGAAACGCGCCAACGCGGCGCGGGTTGGCGTGATCCCGTTCTCGGGCGGGACAGGTCTGGTTGGCGGCCAGATCATGCCCGAAGGCCCGCTGCCGCTGATTGTTTCGCTCGAGCGCATGAAGCGTATCCGCGATATCGACCCGCGCGGCAATGTGATGGTGGCCGAAGCCGGGGTTGTCTTGCAACATGTCCGTGCCGCGGCCGATGCTGCCGACCGACTGTTTCCGCTGTCGCTCGCTTCCGAGGGAACCTGCCGGATCGGCGGCAATCTGGCGACCAACGCCGGCGGTGTCCAGGTCTTGCGCTATGGCAACGCACGCGATTTGTGTTTGGGAATCGAGGCCGTTCTGGCCGATGGCACGATCATCCATTCGCTGAAAAAACTGCGCAAAGACAACACTGGCTACGACCTGCGCAATCTTCTGATCGGGTCTGAGGGCAGTCTGGCGGTGATCACGGCGGCCAGCCTGAAACTGTTCCCCAAGCCCGCTGTGCATGCGACCGCGCTGATCGCCGTTGCGTCGCCCGTCGCGGCGCTCGACCTGCTCAATTTGTTGCGCGACCGTCTGGGTGACGCGGTCGCGGCGTTTGAACTGATCCACGGCCAGGGTCTGGCCTTCCTGCGCGAGACCATGCCGCAAATTGCCATTCCGCTGATGGCGGATTGGCTGGTGCTGGCCGAGGCCACCGGCGGAACTGAAATTGTGGGCACGATGTTTGCCGAGGCCCTGGCCGAAGCCATGGCGAAAGGTCTTGCCGGGGATTCGCTGGTTGCATCAAACGAAACCCAGCGGCGGGTTTTTTGGTCGCTGCGCGAATCCATTCCGCTGGCAAACCGGCGCATCGGCTATGTCTCGGCGCATGATATCTCGCTGCCGTTGAACAATATACCGCAATTTGTAAGCGAAACGGCGGCCGCGATCCGGGCGCTGGACCCCAGTTTGCGCATCAACGCCTTTGGCCATCTGGGCGACGGCAACCTGCATTTCAACGTCTTTCCCGGCGTCGGTCGCCAAGCCGATGAGTATGACGATCTGCGGCGGCGGCTGGTGCGGCTGATCCACGACCGGATCGACAAGATGGGCGGCTCGTTCAGCGCCGAACACGGCATCGGCCGGGCCAAGGTGGCCGAACTGCTGCGTTATGGCGACCCCGGCCGGCTGACGGCGATGCGGGCGATCAAGGCGGCGCTCGACCCGAACGGGATCATGAATCCGGGAGCGGTGATCGTCGTTTGAAACCAAAACGCCCCCTTGGTTTTACCAAAGAGGCGAGACGGGTCAGACATTCGGTCTGCACAAGTTTGCAAGCAGCACCCTGAAACCGGGCTGGGCGAGAGTTAACCGCTGTCAATTGAGATATGGTTAACGCGACGTTGGTTCAGCGACATTTTTCGTCTTTTTCACAAGGCACAAGGTGCCCCCACCCTAACCCTCCCCCGCAGGCGGGTGAGGGAATAATCGCCTGTTTCTGGCCCTGCTCAATGCCCGTCAAATTCACACAAAGTATGCACGTCCATCCCCAGCGCCTTCAGCCGTTTCATTCCGCCCAGTTCCGGCAGGTCGATGACGAAGGCGCAGCCGATGACGACGCCGCCGAGTTTTTCGATCAGCCTGATCCCCGCCTCCGCCGTGCCGCCGGTGGCCAATAAATCGTCCACCAGCAGCACCCGCTCACCGGGCTGGATGGCATCGTCGTGGATTTCCATCACCGCTTCGCCATATTCAAGAATATAGGCCTGTTCCAATGTCGCGCCCGGCAGTTTGCCTTTCTTGCGGATCGGCACGAAGCCGACCGAAAGCTGGTGGGCGACGGCACCACCGAGGATGAAGCCGCGCGCCTCCAGCCCGGCCACCTTGTCGATCCGTTCACCGGCATAGGGGTGCAGCAACTGGTCGATGGCGATGCGGAAACCCCGCGCATCGCCGAACAAGGTGGTGACATCGCGGAACATGATTCCGGGTCTGGGGAAATCGGGGATGGTGCGGATATAATCCCTGACGGTCTTGCGGCGGTTCATTTCATTTCGTCCTTCGGCTTTTCCAGCATGGACTTGACTATTTCGATCGATTTTTCCTCGCGTTCCGAATAATTGCCATTCACCAAGGTAAAGCCGGCGCCGTGTTTTTCCAATTTGGCCAGCGTCAGATCGAAGAACCGCTTGCGCAAATCGGCCTTGGCAAAATAGCGGATCGGATCGTTTTCCCAAGCGACATCGTGGCCAAGCAGCAGGTAGTGGTCGGGCAGCGAAATGCGCGCTTCCAGATCGGGCAGTTCGTGGTCCAGCAACATTTCGGCCCAGACCGCAGTCAACAGAGCGTCGGTATCTTCAAACAAGATCGGGCCTGCTTTTTGGGCAAGCGTTTGGCGGTGCGCCTCGTGGCCATCGACGATCAGGTGCAGCTCTTCAGGCCGATAGGGGCCGGGGGTGCGGAATTTTTCATACGGGCGTCCGAATTCGGGCACGTAAGGCCCGCCGAACTTTTCGGCCAGAAACTTGGCCATGTAGGATTTGCCGGTCGACTCACCGCCGACCATGGTCAGTCGTTTCTGGAAATAGGGTCGCACCGGTCCGGGAATGCTGCCCCAATGGCCGAACGGGTCGCGGCGGATTGCGCTGGAATTGGCCGGGAAGGCCATCCACATCGGGTCGAGGATGAAATGCTGGGCGCCGAGCGCGGCGGCCAATGTCGCCACATAGGCCTCCGAGCCGATGACCCGGTCGATAGGTTCGGGATGAAAGCCACGGATGATCCGGGCCCAGTCCGGGTTGTCGGTCGGCAGCAGGCGCGGGCCGTGGTTCTGCGCGATCACCGGCGAATTGGGGAACATCTCCTGCATCCAGGCCTTGCGGATGGCGGGCGGGATCGGGTCGTTGCCGGATGTGGACAGGATGATGGTCAGCCGGTCGACCAGATAGGTCGCGGTGCGGATCAGCGCGACATGGCCTTCGTGCGGCGGCATGAAAGAACCAAGGATCACGCCCGTTGTCATGCCGCTGCCCCGCTCCGGTTGCAGCATGTTTAGCGTGCCACAAAGGACCATGGCAATTCGTTGTTTCTGGAGGGTGCCGGTGATAGGAAGCCGAAACTTGGCTTCCGGGCGACAGTCAATTCCTGGTGTCACGCCGGAAAGGTTTTGCCATGTCCGCGACCGTATCCCGAATTGTCGTTTTCTTCATCCTGGCCTGCGGATTTGCCTGATTCGGTATTCTTGGCAACTGGCTCTGGTCTTCAAACGCATGGCCGGTGCCGATGAATCCACTGGGTCCGTTGATCGCGGCAATTATGGTCATAGGGTATTTCGAGGGGCGCGTTGGCCTGAAAGCCTGGTGGCGCCGTATCATCAAGTTCAGTGCACCGGTTTGGGTCTATGCCGTGGCGTTTTTTGTGCCGCTTGTCCTTATCCTGATCTCGATCCGGATGGCGATCCTTATCGGCACGCCCGCAGGTACGTTGCCTGCGCGCGACCGCGGAGTTTCTGGTCCTGATCCCGATCATGGCGATGTTCGGGCCGCTTCCGGAGGAATTGTCGTTCCGGGGCTATGGCCAGCACGAACTGAGGCGGAAATGTCGCCATTGGCTGCGTCGCTGTGGATCGGCCTCGGAGTTATGGTCTGGCACCTGCCGCTGCTGCTTGGCGGCTATATTCGCCGTTCATCGCCCTGGTATTGCCCGCGGTTTCGGTTGTCTATGCCTGGCTTTACGCGCGTGGTCGCAACGTCTGGCCGCTGGTTGTGCTGCATTTCGTGCAGAACTACTTCGGCGGCGAATATTTTGCTTTCATGTTCGCCGAACCGGTTCGCGATATCTGGGTCAATTTCCTGACAGTCTTCTATATCGGTTGGGCGATTTTGCTTTGGCGGTGGTTTGGACCGTCGCTGGGGCGCAAGGGAACCGGCTAAAGCACCCGGCCGGCAACCGCATCGAGTTTTGCCAGCAGCACCGGGTCACGGTTTTCCGGTGCCGTCATCAAGGCGAATTCGAGCGCACGGTCGCAGCCGCAGGGACAAAGGTCGCGGGTGGCACCAAGCAGGGTGGGCATCATGCCCACCATTCCCCGTGCCTTGGCAGAATTGCCGGTCAGAACCGCGATGATCTGGCTGATATCGACGGTGCCGTGACCGGGGTGCCACGAGTCATAATCGGTGATCATGGCGACGCTGGCGTAGCACAGTTCGGCCTCGCGGGCCAGTTTGGCTTCGGGCATGTTGGTCATGCCGATCACGTCGCAGCCCCATTGCTCGCGGTAGAGGCGGCTTTCGGCAACGGTCGAGAACTGCGGCCCCTCCATCGCCAGATAGGTACCGCCGCGATGCGCCGTGATGCCTTCGGCCTGTGCCGCTTTGCCGATGGCATCGCCAAGCCGGGCGCAGACCGGATGCGCCATGCTGACATGGGCGACGCAGCCGGGGCCGAAGAACGACTTTTCCCGGGCGAAGGTGCGGTCGATGAACTGGTCGACGATGACGAAATCGCCGGGGGCCAAGTCCTCGCGGAACGAACCGCAGGCGGAAACCGCGATCACATCGGTGACCCCCAGCCGTTTCAGCGCGTCGATATTGGCGCGGTAGTTGATCGAGGACGGCGTCTGCACATGGCCGCGTCCGTGCCGCGGCAGGAAGGCCATGGGGACGCCGTTGATTGTGCCGGTGAGGATGGCGTCGGAGGGTGCGCCCCAAGGGGACGCCACTTCGCGCCATTGCGGGTTTTCCAGTCCCTCGATGGCGTAAATGCCCGAACCGCCGATGATGGCAAGTTGGGTTTTCATTCTTGTATTTCTGGCGTCAATTGCCATTGGCAAATGACAAATTGGTGCTTTGCACGCGCCACCTGCCAGGATTCCTTGTTTCGACTACACAGCAAAGGAACAAACAACGCCAGCGCCCAGATTGCGATGAACGAGATCGGCAAGAGTCGACGTTTCATGAATGATACGCATTCCCGTTGCCGAAAAAGTGCGGGCATTGAAAATCTTTTTCGACAATAGCGGGTTGGTCAATGCTTGGGTGAAGGCGTCATGAGCAACCATAGTTGCCTGCAATTCGCCCATCATTGACGACTCCGAGTAACCTTCGGCAAAGAGTCCGACAAACCACTCTAGGTTGCCGATTTCTTCGTAGATTTCCTGCAATTCCGCAGCGAGAATTTTGTCCCGCGTCAGTTCAAGAAAACTGGAATAGGCGCGGAGCCCAAACAAAATTCGGTACGAATTGAAGGACTGCAAGCGGGCGGCACGTGAAATTGAAATAGTGCGGGCAGAGGTTGACGCTACCCCATTCTTAGCGACGAACATGAACGCAGGATCGTTGCGCAATCCGATCTTGCCCGCTTTCTGTTTTGAGAGTTCTGCGATTATTGCCGACAGGCCCTTCTGCATCACCAGTGAATTGTTATTCAGAAATTCCTTGGAGCTTAACTCCTTTCCATCCAGCTTGATTTTGTCGGGAACAAGCGAGTGCCAGCGGTAAAGCAAGTTGAATTCGATTGCGATACGGTTGGTTTTGCCCCATCGGGCTCCGTCCGCAGCACCGACAATCAATTTCACCGGAAAATCCACCGGTGAAATGTGGCGGATATAATCCTCGACAACGATTTTTAGCAGAATGACCGTGAGAATCATTCGCGTCGTCTGGAAAATTTGCTCATCAGACCAGTCCGGTTCCGCAGTCGAAACAAGCGCAGCGATTCGATTGTGTTCGCGAAGAAACAGGGTATTCAGCACTGTATAACCAATTGTCGCGTTGCCATGTTCCAGCCCAACAGCGCAAATGAATTTCTTTTTTTCATCGGTCACGTCGGCGAGCACGTGATCGAGGACTGTGGTCGAATGAAGGTCCGGAGCGCCGCCCTTGCCCCGGAATTTTTCGCGGACTTGTAATTTGCCGTTGATTTCCTCGAAAAGAAATTCAGGAAATTCTTGCCCATCGATATCTTGGCTGGCCAGCCGCCCATGATTGTTTTCACGCAGCATCCGCGTCTTATCTTCGGACAAGCCGTAGATTTGGCACAAATCGATCTCATGGTTAGAACTATTGCGCCGCGGGTCGAGGAAATCGGTGCGAAGAAAACTGTCCGTAAACCACTGGGCGAAAAACATAAACATCAAGGACGTGTCTGTTGACGCCTTGAAATCCCGGCGACGAAACAATTCCACGACGACTTCTTCTTTCGGCAAGCTGGCGGCTGTTCTTTTGTCCGCTTCGGGCAAATGCCTTCCTGACCAGCTTCTGTCAACAAGACCCGGCCAAAGAGTAAATGGCGCGGCCATCGAAAACGCATGCGGGCGCGGTGGCGCAGCGTTTGCGAGGCGTCCGACAATCAAATACCGATTGATGAAGTCGTGAATAACTGGGATGCGACCCCCGATTTTTATCAAAAATCCGTAGACACCCATATCTATCTTTCCTCCGGAAACAAGAGATTGAACGAAGAATGCTTGCCGACCGTACCGAAATTCGTTGATCAATCATCTCTGACTTTTATCTGTTTCGTTGGAGTTTGCCAAAGTAATTGTCTGCGAGAACACCCAATTATGTCCATTGGTGCCCATCCATTGGTGTTCCGGCCTCAATCTTAAGCCGCCTGCTCCGGAAAACACGTCACTTCCCAGATATGGCCGTCGGGGTCTTCGATGGCGCGGTAGTACATGAAGCCGTGGTCTTGCGGCTCGCGGTGAAGTTTACCGCCAAGCCCGGTGACGGCGTCGGCGATGCGGTCGACATCGGCGCGGGTTTCGACCGAAAAGGCGAGGACCACTTCGCTGGAAACATGCGCATCAACGACAGGTTTGAGAGCGAAATCGCTGAATTTGCTGCGCGTCATCAGCATGGCGAAAATTGTGTCGGAGATCACCAGACAGGCGGCGGACTCGTCGGTGTAGTCCAGGTTGAAATCGAACCCGAGCGCCCGCCAGAACGCCATGCTGCGTTGCAGGTCGCTGACGGGAAGATTGACAAAAATCTGGCGCGGCATGGTGGTTCCTTTCAGGTTTCCGGGCGGTTGAGTTCAAAGACTTTTTCGACGGCGGAATAATCGTGATAGCCAAGTCTGGCGAGCGGCTGGTACAGGGTCACGTCCAGTTTGCCGTCGCGGATGCAGGCATCGTCGATATGGATACCGGCGACCTGGGCGATGACCAGCGATTCATGGTCGCCGGGCAGGGCAATGATCTTCCACAGCCGGCATTCCAGCGCCGCAGGCGAGCGGGCAACGCGCGGCACATCCACCACCCGGCTTGCAGCCTTTTCCAGCCCGGCAAGGGCGAATTCGTCGGTATCGGCGCTCCACCGGCCCGAGGTCTTGTTCATGGCATCACGCAACGCGTAAGAGACGATGTTGACGACGAATTCGCCGGTCTCGCGGATGTTTGACAGCGTGTCCTTGCCATTCTCGCGGTCCGGCTTGCGGCCCGACGAGCCAAACACCACCATGATCGGGTCTTCCGAGACGATGTTGAAATACGAATAGGGGGCCAGGTTCACCCGCCCGTCTGTGCCCTTGCTGGATATCCAGGCGATCGGGCGCGGGCTGACGATGGCTTTGTAGGGGTTGTGGGCAAGGCCATGCGGGTCGATGCCGGGGCGATAGAACATGGGCCTGCCTCATTGGTGTTTGCCCGAACCTAAGCAAAGTGTTAGGGCGAAGTCGAGTGCAGCCGAACAAAGGAATGCCGCCAATGCTGTGGAACCGACGCGCCTGATCCCGACCTTTTCGCCCTGATCCGTCCTCGATCCAAGTATTGCCCATGTTCGACATCGAAGAAGAAACCGACGACGATCTTGAGGAAGTCGAATATCTGTTCGACACCGCTTTTGCGCCGGGCCGGACGGCGCTGCCTTCCTATCGATTGCGCGACGGGGTCGAGCCGGTGGCGCAATTGTGTCTGTTGGCCCGTGACGAGTTCGGTGCCGTTGGTGGTGCCATCCGCTTTTGGCCGATAAGGATCGGTGACCAGGGGCACGCGGCGCTGCTGCTCGGGCCGGTGGCGGTGCATCCGACCCGGCAAGGCGAGGGATTGGGCGGGGCCCTGATCGAGGAAAGTCTGCTGCGCGCCGCCGAAGAAGGCTGGACCCGCGTCGTGCTGATCGGCGACGAGCCGTATTACCGGCGATTTGGCTTTACGCGTGACACGGGCAAGGCGCTGGACTATCCGCCACCGACAAACCCGGACCGTTTGCTGGCGCGCGAGCTGGTGGCCGGGGCATTCGATGGCGTTGGCGGGATGATCCGGCGCTGGACGCCGGAATAGCCGTCAGAGGCCGTCGTTGGCGGTCAGATAAGCGCGCAGTGCCGGACGGACGGTATGGGCGCCTTCCGCTGTCGTCGCGTCGATAAGCGCAGACACCTGGCCCAAATCCACGGCGCGGATCGCTTTTTTCACCGGCCCGATCGAGGCCGGACGCATCGACAGCGCCCGCAATCCGCAAGCGACCAGCGCAATCGCATCGACCGGGCGGCCGGCGTCTTCGCCGCAGAACGACAACGGCGTACCGGCTTTGCCGCAGCGGGCGACAATCAGGCGAAGGAATGCGAGAAAGCTGGGGCTCAGCGTGTCATAGCGCAGACGCACCTTCTCGTTCTCGCGGTCAGCAGCGAAAAAAAATTGCTTCAGGTCATTGCCGCCGATCGAGATAAAATCTGCCATTTCGAAGAATGCGTCGGGGGCATAGGCGAGGCTCGGCGTCTCGAGCATCGCGCCGATCTCGATTTTTTCCGGGATCAGGTGACGGTGATTTTTTTCGGTTTCGAATTCATCGAGAACCATGTCACGGGCGGCGATGAATTCGCTGAATTCGGTCACCATCGGAAACATCACCCGCAAGGGCCGGCCCTTGGCGCCGCGCAAAAGCGCCTGGATCTGCATCCGCATCACCCCGCGGCGTTCCAGCAACAGCCGGATCGCGCGCCAGCCCATCGCCGGGTTCGGTTCGTCGCCGGATTTCATATACGACAGCACCTTGTCCGAGCCGATGTCGAGGGTGCGGAATATCACCGGCAGGCCTTGCGCCGAATCCATCACCCGCGCGTAAATATCGGCCTGTTCGCGGCGCTTTGGCACTCTGGCGCGGACCAGAAACTGCAACTCGGTCCGCCACAGGCCGACGCCCAAAGCGCCGCTTTTGCCAAGGCTGGGCAAGTCGGCCATCAGCCCCGCGTTCATGAACAACGCGACATCGGTTCCGTCGCGGGTGCGGGCAGGCAGGTCACGCAGGGCAGCGTAGGAATGCTGCGCCTTGTCCTGCATGGCCAGCTTTTCGCGGAAGGCGCGGGTGACGCCGTCTTCGGGCCGCAGATGCGCCAGACCCTGATCACCGTCGATCAGGATCTTGTCGCCGTTCAATGCCTCGCGGGTGATGCGGGCGGCTTGGATGACCAGCGGAATCGACAGGGCGCGGGCGACGATGGTGGCATGGCTGCCGACCGAGCCTTCCTCCAGCACCACGCCTTTCAGGGCCCGGCCATAGTCCAGCAACTCGCCCGGTCCCAGATTGCGGGCGACCAGAATGGCATCGGGCGGTATTTCGCGCCCGCTGACCGGGCCGTGGCCGGCCAGCAAGCGCATCAACCGGTTCGACAGGTCGTCGAGATCGTGCAGGCGCTCGCGCAGATAAGGGTCGGCAACCCGCTGCATCCGCGACCTGGTTTCCGATTGCTCCTTTTCCACCGCAACTTCGGCGGCGAGGCCGCTGTCGATGGCTTCTTCCATCCGCCGCACCCAGCCCTTGTCCTGGGCAAACATCCGCATGGCGTGCAAAACGTCGCGATGTTCACCGGCCGGGGCCAGGAATTCGCTGTCGATCATCGCGTCGACCTCGCCGCGCAGGGCTTGCAGGGCATTGTTCAGGCGGGTTTTCTCGGTTGCCGGATCATCGGCCACCGGGTTGGCGATGACGATGCTGGGTTCGTGCAGCAGCACGGTCCCTTCGGCCACGCCCTCCTGCGCCACCATGCCGCGCACGAAGAACGGGCGCTTGTGCGGGGCGGCCATTGCCATGGCGCCGGGGCCGGTGAAGGCGCCAAGCTCGGCCATCTCGGCCAGAACCATGGCGACGACTTCCAAGCCGTCGACCTCGTCGTCGGTATAGGTGCGGGCGGCCCGGTTCTGGATGACCAATACCCCCAACACTTCGCCCAGACGCTGGATCGGCACCCCGAGGAACGAGGAATACAATTCCTCGCCGGTTTCCGGCATATAGCGGAAACCCGGCGTTGCCGGCGCGTTGGCGACGTTCACCGGTTCGGCGGTTTCGGCGATCTTGCCGACCAGACCCTGCCCGACCCGCAGCCGCGACTGGTGCACGGCACCGGCCTTCAGCCCTTCGGTGGCGCAGAGTTCCAGCGTTTCGACGTCGCGCTTGAGATAGATCGAGCAGACTTCGGCCACCAATGACGAGGCGATCAGCCGGGTGATGCGGTCAAGCCTTTCCTGGCCACCGCCCGAAACGGCGAGGGATTCCCGCAATCGCTTGAGCAGAACCCGCGATTCTACGGAAGTCGAAGTTGTCATATTCCTCCAGGTTGGGCGTCAGGCCGTTTCAAGGTCAAAAACATCATGGAGCGCCTGAACGGCCAATTCCATATATTTCCGGTCAACCAACACACTGACTTTTATTTCTGACGTGGTGATGACCTTGATGTTCACCCCTTCCGCCGCAAGGGCGGCAAACATCTTTTGCGCCACACCGGCATGGCTGCGCATGCCGATGCCGACAATCGATACTTTGCAGACATGCTCGTCGCGGTCGAGGTCGCGGAAATTGATCGTGCCGGCGGCACGGGCGTCTTCCAGCGCCTTGACGGCTTTGCCGACATCATCGACCGGGCAGGAGAAAGTCATGTCGGTGCGACCATCGGCACCGATGTTCTGCACAATCATGTCGACATTGACCCCGGCCGAGGCCAGCGGCCCGAAAATCGCCGCCGCCACTCCGGGCCGGTCGGCAACCGACAAAAGCGTCAGTTTTGCCTCATCTTTC
>JAYTCN010000217.1:0-4226 GCA_043736475.1 Paracoccaceae bacterium | reverse complement strand
CCTGATCGCCGCGGCGTCCAAATTGATTCCAGCAAGCGCTGTGACGTAGCCAACCAGTCTTTTGTCGCCCGTAGCATCGGCATATGCCGCGACTATTGCCTGTCTGACACCTGGTATCTTGGACAGTTTCGCTTCGACTTCACCCAGCTCGATCCGATGCCCGCGAATTTTTACCTGATTGTCGATCCGACCGAGGAATTCCAGTTCATCGCCGCGACGGCGTACAAGGTCGCCGGTGCGGTAGTATTTCAGGCCGTCGACAGCTTTGAACCTGTCGGCGGTCAAGTCAGGACGCCGCCAGTAGCCCTGCGTTACACCGTCGCCTCCGATCCAGAGTTCACCGGGCAAACCATCAGGCAATGATTGGCCAAAATTGTTTCGGACGCTCAGGGTGGTATTGGCTATCGCCGAACCCAGCGGCACTGTTTCGCCAACCGTGTCCAGCCGGGCCACTGACGACCAGACCGTCGTTTCGGTCGGACCGTACATGTTCAGGAGCACGCCCGGCAGATGTGTACGTAGTCCCCGCGCGAGTTCTGGTGCCAAGGCTTCGCCTCCGACCAACATCGCCTGCAGTCTTCCCAAGGCCGTGCGTCCGGGCGGGTCGGCCATCAGTATCGAGGCTGCAGAGGGAGTACATTGCAGATGCGTAATATTTTTTTGGACGACGTATTCCGCAACCGAGGTTTTTCGACTGGTCCCGCCGGAACTTTTGACCAGATCCATCAGCACTTTGATGTGGTGCAAATGTTTCAGCGCCAGATCGGTATCGACGCCGAAATCGATAAGGCAGGCGATTTCATCAACACCAATGGACGCCACGTTGCGAACGATTTCGACGCAGCTTTCCGGGGTTCCGAACAAACCGCTTTCGCGGTAATATCGATTGAAGGCGTGGTCGAGTAAAGCGTCGGTTTCTTCTTTGGAAAGTTCTTCCTTTTCAAACACTTGCTGCGGTGTCATTCCGGTGGCACTGGCTTTTTGAACGAATGTCGGGAATGACCAAGCGGCGCGCTTGACCAGATCGACCGCGCTTTTGAGATAAGACCGCATCGGTTCGCGCACCGTTTCACGCACGCTGGCTTCGTCGTCGCCGACGAAGGTATGCAGCATCAACGTGACCGTGCCATCGCCGCGGTGCCCGGCCTCGGCCCATGCAACACGATAGGCGCGAATTTTCTCGGCCACTTCGTCAAAGGTCTGGCCCAGAAGGTGCGTGAGCACACCGCAACCTTTTCGGGCCGCAGCGGCGAAAGTCTCGGGATTGCCGGCAGCGGTGATCCAGAGTGGTATTTCAGTCTGCACTGGCCGCGGCAGGGTTGTCGTCTTGATCATTTCGCCTTTGTGGTTTGGAAATTCCACCGCCTCGCCGCGCCAAAGCGCCCGAATTGTGTCGATCCCCTGCAACATCACGTCTTTGCGCGCATCGAAATTTTGTGGCTGCAAGATGAAATCATTTGGCTGCCAGCCAGAGGCGATGGCCATGCCTGCCCTTCCGCCGGAAAGATTGTCAACCAGCGCCCAATCCTCGGCGGCTCGCACCGGATGATGTAAAGGCAGCACGATGCTTCCAGCTCGAATTTTGACATTTTTTGTGAAGCCCGCCACAGCCGCCGAACTTATCGCCGGGTTGGGATACAATCCGCCAAAGGCATGAAAATGCCGCTCAGGAGTCCAGATTGCCTCAAAGCCGTTTTCATCGGCGAACTTTGCACCTTCAAGCAACAGACGATAGGCGTGGTGCCCGGTTCCTGCTGCTTCGGAGGCGAAATAGAACAGGCTGAATTCGGGACCGGCGCCGGCGTTCACCCCGTCGGTCTGCAGAACAACAGTCAATCCGCGCGTCAGGGTCCACAAGATTTCCAGCACCGAAATGTCAAACGAAACCGAGGTAACCGCCAGCAATCTGGCGCCGGGTCTATGCGGAACGACGTCATCCATGCCGGTCATGAAATTCATGACGTTGTGGTCGCCGACCATGACCCCTTTCGGGACACCCGTAGAACCGGATGTGTAAATCAGGTATGCGAGTTCGCCGACAGTAGTAGCGACCTGCTCCCCTTTCTCGTCCGGACCAACAACCAAGTCTTGGTCCAGCATCAGTTTTCTTGCGATTGCCGCATTCGATACGATCAACTTTGTCCCAGAATCGTTGACCATAAAGGTAATTCGCTCGACCGGATAAGCTGGATCCAGCGGCAAATATGCCGCCCCGGTTTTCAAAATTGCCAATATCGAAACGATCAAATCGGCCGAGCGCTCCAGGCAAAGGCCAACAATTGCGCCTGCTTTCGCGCCTCGCGCCGACAGGGCGCCCGCCAGTGTTGCAGCTCGCCGATCCAGTTCGGCATACGTCAAAACCACGTTGTCGGCTTCCAATGCGATCATATCGGGGGTAAGTGAAACCTGCTTTTCAAACGCGACGTTTATGCCGACAGACGGTCCCGGACCCCTGATCGGACCGGCAAGGTCGGCCTGCGCACCCAAGTCCAGATTTTTCAGTTTCGTTTCGCTGTCTGTCGCAAATGCCCGCACAAACGCCGCGAATCGTTCGGCAACGCGGTCAAAGGACTCGGGATCAAACAGGGAATTGCTGGCGATCAACCGTGCCAAGTCGCCGCCGACATTCAGAACCAATCGGCGACCCGCCAGAATTTCGGATGGCTTACTCGTGGTCGCGCTCGCTGCAACGGCAATTGAGGTTACCGCTCGGGCGTGGTTTCGCGCCGAGCCTTCCGGCAGCCGTGCGATCAATTCTGCCGAAATTTGCCGTGCTTCCGAACGCGAGGCGGCAAACCGTGCGAGTGTCGCCGCAATGCTGTCTTCGGGATCAAGAGCCAAATCCACTATTGCCTGAGACGCCAAGGATTGGCCGTCTTCAGAACGTGCCGGAACAACCATCGAAAAACGGGTTTCCCCGGAGTTCAGCCCGATCCAGAGGCCAAAGGCCAGACAGATTTGGTCCATCGACAGGCCAATTGGCATGGAAACGTCACGGACCGCGACAATACCGGCGTGTCCATTGTCCGGCTTGGCATATGGAACCGCCGCGGCTTTCAGACCGGCAAATTCCTCGATCCAACAGGTTTCAGCACTGATCGCTTTCTTGTTTTCATCGTTTGAGCCAAGGGGCTTCGGTGAAAGGCGGCTGCCGACGCGCAACGCCATTTCCGCAATATCTATCGGCAAACCGTCGAGTGTTTCAAAGCCACGAAGGATGACGTCGTCACTGCTTGTCGCGACGGTAACCGATTCATTCGTCATCGTCAGGACTGTACCGCCCGCCGCCGAAGAACTTTGGCCAATTTCCAGAAGGCGGACCACGAATGCGCGTTCCCCGGTCCAAAGTTTTGGCAACGTCAGAGTATTCGCGTACGGTCCGAAATCGAGCGCCCGAACCAAAGCGGAAAGGTCGGCTGCGGATTGCGAAAAATCCAAATATCCTCGGCCGGTCGGGCGTTTGTCGCGGCCGAACCAGTTCCTCTGCCCAACTTGAGGTCTGCCTGCCAAATTGTCCAAAAACACATCTTCCAGCAATTCGGCAAACGCAGAAAGTCCGGCCCCGTAGCACTTGGTATTGAGGCTAAAAGCGGTTTCATCCGCCGCAATGCTGACTTCCCTTTCAACCAGAATTCTGCCTGCATCGACCCGCTCGGTCATTTCATGCCACGTTATCCGATGACTAGCAGCACCCTTCAGAATCGCCCAGGAAGTGACATTCAGACCCGAATAACCTGGCAAGGGACCGTCATGAAAATTTATCGCCATGGTATCGGCTGCTGCCAAAAGTTCTGGCGGCAGAACGTTCAGGTTGGCGACGCTGAACAGGAAATCGGCCTTCAAATTCGAAAGGTCTGGTTGCCTGGCGGCACCGTACGTCGAGATGTTCGCTGCTTGGGCCCAGTCAACAACCCGCGAATTACCCGAAATAACGGCAACGATTGCGCCGCCGCGTGCCTGGAATTGCGCCGCGCACTCGATCAACAGCGAGCCGTCTCCGACAAAAATTGCAGTCCGCGTCATCGGCTCACCCTAAGAAGTGCGCTTGAACAAAGCTTCCAGGCCAACAAGAATCGAAAATCCGTTCCTTGAACCATTAACGGATCATGAACGGGCAAAAACGGCAACACTATGGTATTTGTCATCAATTGCGCCACGAAACGATTAAGCTCGCAAATTATTTGCCGCCATAGCGTGTTCTTGATGGTTGTTTGGTGGAGCCAAGG
>JAYTCN010000216.1:0-1735 GCA_043736475.1 Paracoccaceae bacterium | reverse complement strand
TGGCCGGGCGGGGTGGGCGACTGCATCGGATCATCCGACCAGAACCGCGCGATGGTCTTTTGCTCATCGGTCAGCGCGCGGGTGACGTCATAGACCTCTTTCGCCTGAGCGTAAAACACTGACGCCGGGTCCTCGGAATAGGCCGGCGGCGGCGGCAACGGGCAAGCGGTGCCAGCCGGCATGGCAAACGGCCGGTTGTGGCCCCAATCGGGCAACAGCGGTGCCTGTTGCAGCGCTATCGTTGAGGTCGGCTTCCAGTGCCCTGGTGCCGGGTTCAGCGCGAAGTCACGCGGAAAACCCATGTTGTCGATCACCGCCCCGCCATCCGATTGCGACCACAGCCAGACATGCTGCGCCAGGGCGCGGCCATGGGCCGCACTGCGCGCCACGACCTCGCCTGACAGCCCCGCCGCGATCTGTTCGCTCAGGCTGGCATCCATCCGGTCCATCGCCTGCTGACCGCTCGGCCCGGTGTTGCCAAAGAAGTTGCGCACCGACTGCGCCAGGGCGGCATGCATCACCACACCTCGTCATACTCACCCGCAGTGCGGCCCGGCGCCGCTTGCAACACGTTCAACTGCCCGGCCAATGACGCCAGTTCGGGCCGTCCTGCCGCCATCACCTCATAGCCCGTCACCCCGAGATAGGCGAAAGCGCGGGCAGCGACCGGTGGCGAATAGGTCGGCGTGTGGCGCACCAGTTCCAGCACCAGCCGGTACCACTGCAGCAGCACACCCTGCCCCTCGCCCGCTTGCGACGGCGATGCAACAGCAAGGGCCATCACCATGGCCAGCACGATCTTGCGCAACGTCAGATATCCCTTCTTGTGCCCGACCAGCCAGCGCGGGGTCGCATCTCAGGCCGCTTTGGCGGGTTTCTTGCCAAGGATGATCATGCCAAGGATGTCCTCGTCGGTGACCTCGTTCACGTTCACCGTGCCGACCAACTGGCCGTTCTTCATCACCGAGGCGCGGTCGCACAGTTTCATGACATTGTGGATGTCATGCTCGATCAGGAATATCCCCAGACCCTGCGCCTTCAACTCCTGGATCAGTTCCGCCACCATCTGCGTCTCATGCGGCCCCAAGGCCGCCGTCGGCTCGTCCATGATCAGGATGCGCGCGTTGAAATAGACGGCGCGCGCAATGGCGACCGACTGGCGCTGACCGCCCGACAGTGCATTGACCGGCACCGAGAACTTCTTGAAGTTGGGGTTCAGCCGGGCCATGATCTTGCGGGTTTCGGCCTCCATCCTCGCCTCATCGACAAAGCCGAAGGCATTGACAAGTTCGCGCCCCAAAAACAGGTTCGAGGCGGCGTCCAGATTGTCGGCCAGGGCCAGCGTCTGGTAAATCGTCTCGATGTTCTGGGCGCGGGCGTCGCGCGGATTGTTGATCTCGACTTTGTCGCCGTTGATCATGATGTCGCCGCTGTCGGCCTGATAGGCGCCCGACAGGCATTTGATCAGCGTCGATTTGCCTGCACCGTTGTGGCCCAGCAGGCCGACAACCTCGCCCGGATACAGATCGACCGTGACGTGATCAACCGCCTTGATGCCCCCGAAGGCAATCGAGATGTCGCGCAACTCGACCAGGGGGGTGCCGCGATTGGTGCTCATGGGAAACCCTCCTTATTTGATGCGCTTGCGATAGGTGTTGTCCAGCCACACGGCCAGCACCAGAACGGCACCGACGACCATGTTCTGCACCGCCGTATCAAAGCCAATCAGCACCAT
>JAYTCN010000215.1:0-1735 GCA_043736475.1 Paracoccaceae bacterium | reverse complement strand
ATCGCGGCGCCTCCGAGATCGGCGGAAACTGCGTCGAGCTCGAGGCCCAAGGCCGGACAATTGTCATTGACCTCGGGCTCCCGCTCACCGCCGAAGTTGCCTCCGCCGACCTCCTGCCCCCCATCCCGGGTCTCAAAGCTGGTGAAAACGATGCTCCTCTTGCCGTGATCCTCAGTCACAGCCATGGCGACCACATGGGGCTCCTGGGAGAAGCCAACCCACAAGTCCCGGTGTTCATGGGATACCATACCAGGGCCATCATCGCAGCGGCGTCTCCCTTCATGGGATCTTTGAAGATTCCCGGTATCATCAGGACATTCGCCGACAGGATGGCCTTCGAGGTCGGGCCTTTCAGCATCACGCCATAACTCACCGATCACTCCGCCTTCGACTCCTATGGATTTCTGGTCGAGGCAGATGGGCGGCGGCTGTTCTATTCCGGCGATTTCCGCGGGCATGGCCGCAAGGCGAAACTGGTCATAAAATTCCTGCAGGAACCGCCACGCCCCATTCATACGCTGCTTCTCGAGGGAACGACGCTCAACCGAATGACAGACGGGCATTCCCCACTCTCGGAACGCGACCTTGAAAATCAGATCCTAGTGGACTTGCTGCGTTCACCAGGATTGGTGCTGGCGTGCTTTTCGCCGCAGAACATCGATCGCTTCGTGACTTTCTATCGTGCCACCCGACGGGCCGGCCGCCGATTCATCGGCGATGCGTACCTGGCAAATATCCTGAGAAGGCTGAACCTTCGATCCTTGCCGCAGCCCAGCGCCGTAAACTTAAGGATTTATCTTGCTAGTCGGCAAAAGATGCAGATCGTTCGGCAAAGAGCCTTCGAGCTCATGGAACCGCTTCGAGCCACCCGCATCTATCCTGAGGAAATCTGCAAGTCGCCCGCGTCGTGGGTAATGCTGTTTCGGGACTCCATGACGGCTGATATCGACAAGATGAAAAACCTCCGGGAAACCAGGCTCATTTATTCGATGTGGGCCGGTTATCTCGATCATGACACCAGCCGTCTGATGAGCTGGTGCCAACACAAGGACGTAATTCTCATTCACCGGCACACTTCTGGCCATGCAGACCCCACCCTATTGCGTCGCTTTGCCACGGCTCTTGCCCCGGAACACATCGTGCCCATCCACACGGCGGTCCCTCACCGGTACATTGAGCATTTTGAGAATGTGAAACACTGCGCCAATGGCGAATGGCACGGCGTTTAACGGTAAGAAGGCCCCAGCGGCCGGACATCGGGAAGCTGTCTTCAATAACAATGTCAGCGCGAGGCCTGGCCGACGGCCAGTTTCGAAACTGCTCTCAAACGTCGAACCAGTGGCGCTTGGGCGCAGGTTTCGCGAGTCGGCTCTGTTAACGCGTTAGTACGGCGGTATATCAGGGACCTGGGGTCATCCAGGTGCCACTCATCAATGGAGTGCCTGATGCAACCACATTCCCACGACAATATTCGGCTTTCGATCCAGCAAATACCGATCTCCGAGATCAGATTCAGCGCGAACAACCCCCGCCGCCACAGCGAACGGCAGACCCAGATGCTTGTCGCCAGCATCGCCGAATTCGGTATGGTGACGCCTGTACTCCCCGATGCAAACAATGCGTTGATCGCCGGTGAAGCGCGCGTGCGAGCGGCGACCCTTTCCGGGCTGACAGTCGTGCCCGCTATCTCCATTACCCATCTCACGGCCGGGCAAATTCGCGCCTATCGCATTGC
>JAYTCN010000214.1:0-4232 GCA_043736475.1 Paracoccaceae bacterium | reverse complement strand
GCCGCGTCATCATCAGGACGGCGACCAAGGCGATCGTTGCGCCGATCAATTTGATATAGAACCAGTTGCCGATCGCCAGAGTGCCGTAGCGGCCGTAGGCCATGCCAAGACCGCTGAGCCAGAGCAGGACAATCGCGGCCAGACCGGTCAGGCTGAGCACTTTCATCACGTTGCGCACCATCGGCGGCGGCGGGCCCGGATTGGCGATCAGCTGGTGCAAGAGCAGGCCGTTGCCGATCACGGCCCCGCCGGCCATGAACAGCGCTGCCATATGGATCAGCTTCAGCGCAATAATCATGTCCCATCCCCTAATTTTTTCCGGTTGCTGCCGACGATAGCAGATTCTTTTTGCGATGCCGAAGAATTATTGGCGGTTGCGGCGAAACAGGCGCTTGTTGCGCCGCACGGTCTCGGCAATCAGGCGGCCGAACCAGCCTGGCACCTGGCCCTTGAGATAAAGAAATCCCGCCAATGCCCCGATGGCCGCACCGATCGTATCGACAATCAGGTCGTTCATGGTGTCATCCAGTCCGGTTCCCTGCATGGTCATGCCAAAAGTCACGTCGAGGGAATATTCGAATATTTCCCAGATCACCCCGATGGTCAGGCCAAAGCAGAACGAGACGAAGGCAACCGAAACCGGCGGCGCGTTGTATTTGTTGCCCTGGAACATCAGGAAAATGAACAGGAATCCGATCAGGCCAAAACCGATAGCCGAGCCGCCGTGCAACAGCACGTCCCACCACCAGAACCGGTTGTAATAATCCCAGACTTCACCCATGAAGAGGGTGGCAAAAGTGAAAACCACGATCGCCGATGAAAACGCGACCGGGACATGGATTTGCAGCCGGCGGGCAAAAATGTGCGGCAGAAAAGTAACCACCAGCGTCGCCGCTGCGACAAATGCGGCGCTCCAGTTCTGTGACCACAGGGCCGTGAGCGTTTCCAATGCCAGAATGGCGCGTACCACCAGTTCCGGCAGCAGATACGGCCGAAGCTTTCGCCAAAAGGCGGCGGATTTGCCGGAGCGGCCCTTCATTATCGGCAACACTCTTTCCATATGTGACCGGATGAACATTGGTGCGCCATGATCCGAGTTGCAAGTTACAACATCCGAAAAGGCGTTGGCCTTGACTGGCACCGCACCCCCGAACGGGTGCTGGCGGTCATTGCCGAGCTGGCTGCCGATGTCGTTGCCCTGCAGGAAGCAGACCGGCGATTTGGCACGCGCCAGCGCGCCATACCGGGTGAAATGCTGGAACAATCGGGCTTGAAGCTGGTGCCATTGGCCGAGCGCGGCGAAAGCATGGGTTGGCACGGGAACGCGATTCTGGTCCGGTCAGGAATCGCGGTACTGCAGGTTTCGCGCCTGAATCTGCCGTATTTTGAACCGCGCGGCGCCGTGTCGGTGTCGTTGTCGCATGGGGGCGAGGGTTTCCGGGTCGTTGGTGTGCATCTGGGCCTGTCGCGTCGGCACCGGCGCCAGCAAATCCTGCATATCTTGCGCCACCTTGACGATAACGACGACACGCCGGCAATCATCCTTGGCGATTTCAATGAATGGCGCGGACATGCGGTCACCGCAGCGGATTTTGGCGATGGTCACGCACTGCATATGCCCGGACACACGTTTCATGCGCGCCGGCCATCGGCATCGCTGGACCGGATCGTGACCCGGGGCGCGGTGTCGGTCCTGGCGACGGGGGTCAACAAATCAGACCTTGCCCGCCGCGCCTCGGATCATCTGCCGATCTGGGCCGATGTCAGCTTTGGCTGATCGTGTTCAGGCCGCCTCGCGGAAGTTCGGCAGGTATAGCCGAACCGGACAACAAACACCGCATGAATGATCAGCCCAGTGAAATAGCCGCCGGTTTTCGGGAAAGCTTCCGTCGGGTCGATAACCGGACTGGCCAGATGCAGCAGCAAGTTGCCCGGCAGCAGGGCCCGGAGCGCGGCCGAACCGGCATCAATCGCGCATGACTGCGGGAAGTACCAGACAAACCTTCGGCTACGGCACGATGTCAGGCCCGACCGGGCGCCGCTGATTTCTTGCGGGTTGCCGGCTTTTTGGCAGCCGGTTTCTTGACCGCCGATCTGGCTGGCCCCGGTTTTCGCACCGGGGATTTCTTTTTGCCCTTGCCGTTGGCCTTGGCGGCGATCAGTTCCAGCGCCGCCTCGGCGGTCACCTCTTCGGGCCCAATACCTTTTGGCAGGGTCGCGTTGACCTTATCCCATTTCACGTATGGGCCGTAGCGACCCGCCATGACGTGGATAGCACCGCCGTCGGGATGCATCCCGAGGTCGCGCAGCGGGGCAACCGTTGCCCTTGGACCCTTGAACGATTTCTGGGCGATCAGCTCCACCGCCCGGTTCATGCCGACCAACAGAACGTCGTCGCCGTCCTTGAGGTTGGCGTAGGTCTTGCCGTGGCGAACGTAGGGGCCGAACTTGCCGATCGAGGCCTCGATCGGTTCGCCATCTTCGGGATGCTTGCCGACCAGACGCGGCAGCGCCAGCAGATCGAGGGCGCGTTGCAAGTCGATGGACTCGGGGGCCATGCCCTTGGGGATTGACGAGCGTTTCGGTTTTGGTTCGGCTTCGGTTGCATCGCCGAGCTGGACGAAGGCGCCAAAGCGACCGCTGCGCAACGTCACCGGCTGGCCGCCGGGTGCCATGCCCAGCAACTTGCCGTCCGGCCCGGCCAGATCGCCCGCCTCGGCCTCACCCGCCAGGGGTCGGGTGTAGCGGCACTCGGGGTAGTTCGAGCAACCGATGAAGGCGCCACCGGCGCGCGAGGTGCGCAGCGACAACCGGCCCTTGCCGCAGGTTTTGCACAGGCGCGGGTCGGAGCCGTCGTCGCTGGCCGGAAACAGGTGCGGTTCCAGCACCTCGTTGATTTTCTCCAGCACATCAGTGATCCGCAATTCGGCGGTATCGTCGAGGGCGGCGGAAAAATCCTTCCAGAAATGCGCCAGCAGTTTTTTCCAGTCGCCTTCGCCAGCCGAAACCTTGTCGAGGTCGTCCTCCAGTTCGGCGGTGAAATCGTAGCCGACATAACGGCGGAAATAGCTTTCGAGAAAGGCCGTGACCAAACGGCCCTTGTCCTCGGGGATCAGGCGGCTGGCTTCCTTGCGGACGTATTCGCGTTCCTGAATCACCGAAACGATCGAGGCATAGGTCGAGGGCCGGCCGATGCCAAGTTCCTCCATCCGCTTGACCAGCGTCGCTTCGGAATACCGCGGCAAGGGTTGGGTGAAATGCTGTTCGGGGGTTACCGATTTCTTCGCCGCCGGTTCGCCCTGTTGGATCGCAGGCAAACGCGCTTCGTCTTCGTCTTCGCTATCGTCGCGGCCTTCGGAATAGACTTTCAGGAAACCGTCGAACAACATGACTTGTCCTGTCGCCCGCAGGCCCACTTGCCGATCCTGCGACATCACATCAACCGAGGTGCGCTCCAGCCGCGCTGCCTCCATCTGGCTGGCAATGGTACGCTTCCAGATCAGGTCGTACAGCTTGCGCTGGTCGTCCTCGACTTTCAGGGTCTGCGGCTCGCGGGCCATCTCGGTGGGCCGGATGCATTCGTGGGCTTCCTGGGCATTTTTGGCCTTGTTCTTGTACATGCGGGGGCTTTTCGGCACGTAGGCGTCGCCGAATTTGGCCCGGATCACATCGCGCGCCGCCATCACCGCCTCGGCGGCCATGTCGATGCCGTCGGTGCGCATGTAAGTGATGTGGCCGGCCTCATACAGGCGCTGGGCGGTGCTCATCGTCTGGCGCGCGCCCATGCCGAACTTGCGGCTGGCTTCCTGCTGCAGGGTCGAGGTCATGAACGGGGCAGTGGGGTTGCGGCTGGCGGGTTTGCTTTCCACCGCCTCAATATGCAGGTCGCGGGCGTTGACGGCGTGCACCGCCAATTCGGCGGCTGCTGCCGTCGCAATGTCGAACTTTTCCAGCTTCTTGCCGCCCAGAATGTTCAGATGCGCCCTGAAATCCTGGCCGCGCGGGGTTTTCAGCACCGCCTCGACGCTCCAGTATTCGCGCGACCGAAACGCCTCGATCTCCATCTCGCGCTCGACGATCAGGCGCAGGGCCACCGATTGCACCCGGCCGGCCGATTTGGCTCCCGGCAACTTGCGCCACAGCACCGGCGACAGCCGAAAGCCGACGAGATAGTCGAGCGCCCGGCGGGCGAGATAGGCCTCGACCAGCGGCATGTCGATCTGGCGCGGGTT
>JAYTCN010000213.1:0-10009 GCA_043736475.1 Paracoccaceae bacterium | reverse complement strand
CACCTCCACCCGCCGCTGCAACGCCGTGTTCGCCACCAGGTTCAGCTTCGGCATCACCGCCGGAATGTCCAGATTGATCGTCGGCGGCACCACTTGATCGCGGATCGCCAGCACGCAGAAAATCGCCTCCACTGCCCCTGCGGCGCCCAGCAAATGCCCGATCGACGATTTCGTCGATGACATCGTTGTCCGGCCCGCCGAATTGCCCAGCAGCCGCGTCACCGCCGCCAACTCGATCGTATCGGCCATGGTCGAGGTGCCATGGGCATTCACATAGTCGAGCTCGCCCGCTGAAATCCCCGCCCGCTTCAGCGCCGCCGACATCGAGCGAAACGCCCCGTCGCCGTCGGGTGCCGGGGCGGTGATGTGATAGGCATCCCCCGACAGGCCATAGCCCGTCACTTCCGCATAGATCCGCGCGCCGCGGGCCCGCGCGTGTTGCAATTCCTCCAGCACCACGATCCCGGCGCCCTCGCCGATGACGAACCCGTCACGGTTCTTGTCATACGGCCGCGACGCCTTTTCGGGCGCATCGCGCCATTCTGTCGACAGCGCCTTGCAGGCGTTAAACCCGGCGACGCCCAGCTCGCAGATCGGCGCTTCGGCGCCGCCGGCGATCATCACATCGGCGTCGTCCCACAGGATCAGCCGCGCCGCGTCGCCGATGGCATGCGCCCCGGTTGAACAGGCGGTCACAATCGAATGGTTCGGCCCCTTGAACCCATAGCGGATTGACACCTGGCCCGAGCAAAGATTGATCAGCGAGCCGGGAATGAAAAACGGCGACACCCGTCGCGGCCCTTTTTCCTTCAGCGTGATCGACATGTCGGCAATCGAATTCAACCCGCCAATCCCCGAGCCGATCATCACCCCTGTGCGCAGCTTTTCTTCGGCCGAAGGTTCGCCCCAGCCGGCGTCCTCGACCGCCTGCTGCGCCGCCGCCATCGCATACAGGATGAACGGATCGACTTTGCGGCTTTCCTTCGGTTCCATCCAGTCGTCGGGGTTGAACGTTCCGTCCGATCCGTCACCAAACGGCACTTCGCAGGCATAATTCGTGGCCAAATGGCTCGCGTCAAATTTGGAAATCGTCGCCGCGCCGGATTTTCCGGCCAACAGCCGCGACCAGGTATCCTCGACCCCGCAAGCCAGCGGGGTGACAAGTCCCAGTCCGGTGATGACAACCCGCCGCATGTTCTGCCCCTGATCCTGGCAAACTTGCTGCATCAATACCTTGCCAAAGGCGTCCGCGGCAAGTCCGGCCGACAAACTCCGGTGCGAAACCGCCGTCCAATCCGGTATATGCGCTTTGCAGTTCGATTGCTCTGAACCGTTGCGGGCCGAAAATTCGGTCCGCAACGGTTTCCGCGCGGCCGCAAAGCCCATCGATTGCCTTGCATTGTGGGCCAACAACAACAGATGGGGTAAAAAAAACCAATGCATGCGTTTTTCAATTGTCACCCGCCGAATGCGCCGGGATTCTGGTCTTCCATGCCGTCTGCCTGGTCAGGAATAACACGACGACCGGGATCTCGCGATAACGTCACTCGATCCGCCCGCCTGACCCGGCACGAAAAAGAGAAAAAGATTGCTGCAAGAAATCCCGCGACCAATGGCGTCAGCTGGCTTTGGCCCCGGCAAAAATCCGGCGCCGCGGAAACTGCTGATCTGCACGACGCCGCGAACCTCCAGCAACTCGCTGCTGGGCTGGATGCACGCAGCCGGCCTCGGTTTGCCCGACGAACTTTTCCACCGCGACACCATCGCCGAAAATGCCGCGAAGTGGAATTTGCGCCCCAAACCGGACGGCAGCATCGACCTGAATATCTACGCCGGGATCGCCATGCAGAACCTCGCCGTCAACGGAATTTTTTCGGCCAAATTCCAGTATGCGCAATTTGAACGATTGATCCGTGCCGACGTTGCCCGGACTGTTTTCAAAGACGCGGTTGTGATTTACCTGCACCGCAATGACCTCGCCGCGCAGGCGGCGTCCTACCTGACAGCCCTCGAAACTGGCACATGGTTGCCGGGAAATGGTCGGCCCCCGCAGCCGCGCGACCCAAACCTTCCTGCCATCACACTCGCCAAGGCAATCAACACGCTGGCGCACCAAGACATGAGCTGGCGAAAATTCTTTGCCTATGCCCAGATCAAACCGGTCTGCATCAGTGCCGAAGACGTCAACCATTCGGCAGTCGAAACCATTGTCCGCATCGGTCACGCGCTTGGCCGTGAAATTGATGCGGAAGCCTTGCGAAGATCGCATCGGAATCTCGGCAAGTACGAACAGGACCGCGACCGGAAGCGCGCCATAATTCGGGAATCGTCCGCCGAACTGACCGAGCTGGCCTTCCGGCCTGACACTTACCGCGTGCCCGATGCCCGTCCGAAATCGGCGCCAAAAAGAATGCTTTTCGGCGCCGTCTGGCGCAGGATTCTTGCTGTGCTCGCGCGCGTCCGCTCGGCGGCACCGGACCACGGCCAAAACAGCGGGCATTCGGTCTGATGGCGCAAGCCTGAGGTGGCCGCCGACAGCACCCCTTCTTGGCAGAAAAGGTGGGATCAGCATAAGACAAGCAAATCAGGGATAATGCCTGCCCCGGACCTGATCCGGGGCGGGAACCGGTTTTCCCGCCCGATTTGCGTAAAAACAAATGGTCAGACCAGTTCGGGCGATTCTGTCATCGCCTGAACTGGTCTGGCCAAAAACAACTGCCCGAACTTGCCGATTTGGCGTTTCTTGCGATATCCTGCCGATCGGGTCGTGAAACACCAAAACCGGTCACCTCGCCGAATTCGGCCAATCCGGGCTGGGGTCGGCGGCGGTTATTCGGGCGGCGGCAAGGCCGAAAAGCGGTGGCGTTCCGCAACCTTTCGCCAGTCAGGCACCGGCAAAAAAACAAAAACGACGCCTTTCCGAGGCGCCGCCTGCTCCGCCGTGGCGGCTGGATTCAGGAATTTTCGGTGATGAATTTCACAGCATCGCCAAACGACTGGATCGTTTCGGCGGCGTCGTCAGGAATCTCGATTCCGAACTCTTCCTCGAAGGCCATGACCAGCTCGACCGTATCCAGGCTGTCGGCGCCCAGATCATCGATGAACGACGCGCCCTCGGTCACCTTGGCTTCGTCAACGCTCAGGTGGTCAACAACAATTTTCCGCACCCGGCTTGCGATGTCGCTCATCTTCTGATCCTCATTTGTTGATGACGCTGATAGGGGCGTCGCACTGCATTTCGAACTCAAGGGCCTGCCAGCGACAGCCCCCGGCTTCGTCGCGTCTTTAGCATACTCGTCCGCCAAGGCAAATGCTTTCATTCCCCTGCCGACAGCCGGTCAAATCATCGCCATCCCGCCATTCACGTGCAAGGTTTGTCCGGTCACATAACCCGCTTCGTGTGAGGCAAGAAACAGGGCCGCTGCCGCAATTTCGTCCGGCCTGCCCATCCGCCCCGCCGGTATCCCAACCAACAACCTGGCCTTCTGCCCGTCGCTCAACTTGTCGGTCATGGCGGTGGTGATAAACCCCGGGGCCACGCAATTGACCGTGATCCCCCGGCTCGCCACTTCGGCCGCCAATGATTTCGACATGCCGATGACCCCGGCTTTCGACGCCGCATAATTGCCCTGGCCCGGATTCCCCGTAACGCCGACAATCGAGGAAATGTTGATGATCCGCCCCCATCGCGGCTTCATCATCCCGCGCACCACGCCCCGGCACAGCCGCATGGTCGAGGTCAGGTTGACCGCAATCACCTCATCCCATTCCGCATCCGACATCCGCATGAACAGGTTATCGCGGGTAACGCCGGCGTTGTTGACCAGAATATCGACCGCCCCCATAGCCTCGGTCGCCTGCTTCGGCAGCGCCTCGACCGCCGCGCGATCAGCCAGGTTGCAGGCGACAACAAACACCCGCGACCCCAATTCGGCCGCCAATTCCTGCAACGGCCCGATCCGGGTCCCCGACAAAGCAACCGCAGCCCCCGCCGCATGCAGCGCCCGCGCGATGGCGCCGCCGATCCCACCCGACGCCCCGGTTACCAGCGCCTTCTTTCCGGTCAAATCAAACATCGTTGCCACCCATGCCAACCGCGTTTGCCCCGTCGGGGTCGTTGACGGCAAAACAGGCCCAGTCGGGTGCGATGCGCCGGATCATGCCGCTCAGCGCCTTGCCGGCCCCGGCTTCCACCGCTTCGGTCACGCCCTGACCGGCCATCCACAACACCGATTCACGCCAACGGACCGGTGCGGTCACCTGCGCGACCAACAAGCCGCGGATCAAATCCGGATCGCTGACGGCCACCGCGCGGACATTCGCCACCAGCGGTACTTTTGGCACCAGAATCTCGACACCGGCCAAGGCCTCCGCCATCGCCTCTGCCGCCGGTTGCATCAATTGGCAATGAAACGGCGCCGACACCGGCAGCATCAGCGCCCGCTTGGCGCCATGCGCCTTGGCGATCTCGGCCGCCCGTTCCACCGCCGCCTTGTGACCCGAAATCACCACCTGCGCCGGATCGTTGTCATTGGCCGCCTGACAGACCTCGCCCTGCGCCGCTTCGGCGGCGATCGCGGTCACCGTTGCGAAATCCAGCCCGAGGATTGCCGCCATGGCGCCAACGCCGACCGGCACCGCGGCTTGCATCGCCCGGCCACGTGTCCGCAGCAATCGCGCCGTATCGGTCAAACTCAACGCCCCCGCCGCACAGAGCGCCGAATATTCTCCCAGCGAATGCCCGGCCACGAATGCCGCGCTCCCGACAAAAATTCCCTTCGCTTCCAGCGCCTTCATCGCCGCGATCGAGGTCGCCATCAGCGCCGGCTGGGCATTCTCGGTCAAAGTCAGTTCGGCACTGTCGCCGCGCCAGATCAGTTCCGACAGGTTCTGCCCAAGGGCGTCATCGACCGATTCAAACACCAGACGGGCGGCCGGAAATGCCTCGGCCAATGCCTTGCCCATGCCGATGGTTTGGGCACCCTGCCCCGGAAAAACGAATGCCCGCGTCATGCCATCCCCGAATACTGACCCGCTGGTTTCGTCTATCGCGAAGCGCGGCCTGCGTAAACCCGCCTGACTGCAGCCGGGCATTGCCGATTTCGCTGGCGCCGAAAACTGGTTCGCCCGATTTTCGGCAGTCAACCGTCTTGTCGCCAATCGTGCCAATAATTCTGCGGCAAAGGTCTTCGGAAACGTTTTCCAAAAGACTCCCCATAGATTATCCCGGAATAATCTTCCTGAACCCGATCACGAAGATTTCGCGCCGGCTGGCGCTTTCCGTATCGTCGTCACTTTGTACAGGTTGCCTATCCGGTCGTAGGTTATCCATTCGCCGGTCCGCGCGCCGATTTCGAAATTGCCCGAACGCAGTCTCGTTCCATCCTTGCGGAACCGTTCCCAATACCCTTTGGAAACGTCGTCACCCGTCTGCCCGCGCGCCCACAGGCTGCCGTCCCGGTGCCGCAAGACATAGGGATCTTCCGCATCGGCGGTCATGACCGGGCACAGGCCCTGCGGGTCAGAACGATCGTCACAATCAGGAATGGCACCAAAAGACCGAATGCCTGCCGGATTCCGAAACCTTCGGCGACAAAACCAACCAGCGGCGGAGCGACCAGCATGGCCAATCCGGTCAGCAGATTGACAGCGGCGACGTTGTCGGAGGCGGAGCGGTCGCCCAATCGCGCCGCTGCCGAAATCATCACCGGATAAAGACTGCTCACCCCCAATCCGATCAGCGCGAAGCCGAGCAGCGCCACCTGATAAACCGGCGCGACAGTCACCGCCACCGAACCGGCCAAAGCGGTCGCCGTCAGGAAAACCGTCACCGTTGCCGCGCCAAAGCGCGCGCTCCAGCCATCTGCGAATAATCGGCCCGCCGTCATAAACAGCAAGAAAGCCGATAGCGACAAGGTGTCGATCCAGTCGGGGGCATCAAAACTGTCACGCATGTAAATGACCGACCAGTTCTGTGAGGTGATCTGACCAAAGCCGCCCGCCAAACCAAAGGCCACCAGAACGGCCACGCTCACGGTCGGCCAGGAAATCATCCGGCGCGTGGCCTGGCCGGTCGTCGGTCGGACCGGCGCTGCCCGCATCGGCCGCACCAGGACCAGAACTGCAATCAACGCCACCGGGAAAAACATCGCGAAATGCACCGAAGGTGACAAATTCACGCCACGCGCCCAAACCGCAATCAGTGCCGTCAACAATAACCCGGCGCTCCACCAGCCGTGGCAACGGTTCATGATCCTTTCGCCGGTCTCGGCTTCGTAACGATCGGCTTCGACGTTCATTGCCACGTTGAACACCGACCACGGAATGCCGAACAGAAATCCGGCCAGAAACAGACTGACCGGCCCCGGCGCAACCGCGTGCAGCCAGGTGCTGACGGCGATGGCTGGCAGACACCACAAGAAGATGTCGCGGGTCCCGTAGGCTTCGACGATCCGGCCCGAAACCAGATAGATCAGCAATCCACTGATGGCGGCACCCAGCAGGGCCAATCCGAGCACGCTTTCGCTCAGCCCGAGGTTGGATTGAAAATCGGCGATCCGGGTCGTCAAACTGCCGCCGGTCAGCGCTTGCGCAAAAAAAATCGCCATGATGACGAAAGCACGCCGGTCATTGGCCACGCGAACCGGCTGTTCCGCCTGGATCAAATCCATATTTCTGGCTTCCAAGACAAAAGGATCACGCCAATGTTTCCTTATTGGCCGTCGTCAGCAAGCCATTTTCAACGGATCAGAACATTATCGTGACGGGTCCGGCGCGGTGATCCGAACTCGTGGTCGAACCCCGGCCCGTTCTCGTCGCCCGCTGCACCCCGGGTGTTGCCGCCCAGGACCGTCGCCGGGGTTTCAGCAAACGCCCCCCACAACAGGTGTCGCGACCAGCGCAAGCAAAAATGGGCCCATCTTTTTCCCTCCGCTGACTGTTCGCAGCTTGCGCAAGCCGGCGCCCGTTCAAAGACTTGCCGCAAACAAGCACACCGGCGACGCCTTCGCGCGGTTTCCCTCTTCCACACCCCGGCAGACTGCCCTAACTGATGCCCAAAAGGATTTTGGATTGAGCCGACAAGACCCTCTCGTCATCTTCACCCCCTCGGGCAAGCGCGGCCATTTCGCGGCCGGAACCCCGATCCTGACCGCGGCCCGGGCGCTCGGTGTCGATCTCGACTCGGTCTGCGGCGGGCGCGGCATCTGCTCGAAATGCCAGATCACCCCGGCCTATGGCGATTTCCCCAAACACGGCATCACGGTGCAAAAAACCGCACTCACCGACTGGAACGCCGTCGAGGAACGCTACGACACGATCCGCGGCCTGCCCAAAGGCCGCCGTCTCGGCTGCCAGGCCTGCGTCGTCTCCGATGTCGTCATCGACGTGCCGCCCGAATCCCAGGTCCACAAACAGGTGGTGCGCAAACGCGTCGAAGCCCGCCAGATCGAAATGGACCCGGCGACAAGGCTCTACTACGTCGAGGTCGAGGAGCCCGACATGCACTCGCCCTCGGGCGACATGGAACGCCTCGTCCACGCCCTGCAATCGCAATGGGGCCTGACCCAGGTCGAAGGTGACCTGCGCACCCTGCAGATCCTGCAAAAGGCCCTGCGCAAGGGCGACTGGAAAGTCACCTGCGCCATCAACAGCGAAAGCGCCCATGGCGAGGCCCGCATCCTGCATGTCTGGCCCGGCTTCTACGACGGCTCGGTCTACGGCCTCGCCGTCGACCTCGGCTCGACCACCATCGCCGCCCACCTGTGCGACTTGGCAACGGGCGAGGTCAAAGCCTCGTCCGGCATCATGAACCCGCAGATCCGCTTTGGCGAAGACCTGATGAGCCGGGTGTCCTACGCGATGATGAACCCCGGCGGCGACAAGGACATGACCCGGGTGGTGCGCGAAGGCATGAACGGCCTGTTCGCCACTCTGGCCAAGGAAGCGGGCATCGCCACCGACCTGATTTTCGAGGTCGTGCTGGTCGGAAACCCGGTCATGCTGCACCTGTTCCTCGGCATCGACCCGATCGAACTCGGCCAGGCGCCGTTTGCGCTGGCCTCATCGGACTCAATGAACCTGTGGACCAGCGAGGTGGATCTCAAACTCCACCCCAACGCCCGGCTCTACATCCTGCCCTGCATCGCCGGCCATGTCGGGGCCGACGCCGCCGCCGTCACCCTGTCGGAATCGCCGTATACCTCCGAGGACCTGCTCTTGGTCGTCGATGTCGGCACCAATGCCGAGATTCAGCTCGGCAACAAACACAAACTGCTCGCCTGCTCCTCGCCCACCGGTCCGGCCTTCGAAGGCGCCCAAATCTCCTCCGGCCAACGCGCCGCTCCGGGCGCCATCGAACGGGTCGAGATCGACCCGATCAGCAAGGACCCGCGCTTCAAGGTCATCGGCTCCGATCTGTGGTCGACCGACCCCGGTTTCGCCGACGCCACCCTGACGAGCGGCGTCACCGGCATCTGCGGTTCCGGCATCATCGAGGCCATCGCTGAAATGCGGATCGCCGGTCTGGTCGATGCCGGGGGCTTGGTCGGTTCCTCCGAACAAACCGGCACGACCCGCATTGTTCCCGACGGCCGCACCCATTCCTACATCCTGCACGACGGCCGCCCGAACGGCCCGCTGATCACCGTCACCAACGGTGACATCCGCGCCATCCAGCTGGCCAAGGCGGCGCTTTACGCCGGGGCCCGTCTCCTCATGGATCAAATGCAAGTCGACACCGTCGACCGCGTCATTCTCGCCGGTGCTTTCGGGGCCCATATCTCGCCCAAACACGCGATGATCCTCGGCATGATCCCCGATTGCCCGCTCGACAAAGTCTCCTCGGCCGGCAACGCCGCCGGCACCGGGGCGCGCATCGCCCTCCTGAACAAATCCTCGCGGCGCGAAATCGAGACCGTGGTCCGCCAGATCCACAAGGTCGAAACCGCCGTCGAGCCGCGCTTCCAGGAACATTTCGTCGCCGCCTCGGCCATACCGCACGCCACCGACCCGTTCCCCAACCTTGCCAAAACCGTCACCCTGCCCGACGTCGCCTTCAACGCCCGCGGCGACGGCGCCGACGGCGGACGCAGACGGCGGCGCAGCTAGCGCATCTCCGCAACACAATCCATTGAAATTGCATGATTTCCGCGCGCCGGTCTGGAAAATTGCGTCGTGATATGCTACTTGATCGCCTGTCGAGGAGCGAAAAATGAAAACCATTCTTGCCGGCCTGCTTTTGGTCGCCGTGCCCTCGCTCGCCGTAGCCCAGTCCGTGCCGCCCGGTTTTTTCGCCAGCGGCCAGACCGGCCTGGAATATGTCGATGCAGACGGCGGTTCAGCCGGGCTCTATCTCGGCTATTTCGATGCAACGTTTGGTCTTGACGGCGCGAAAGCCGGTTCGTCCGTCCCGCTCGGTATTCAGATCGACGTTTTTGCTCTGCGTGAACTTGAAGATGGGACCCTTGACCGCTCGGCGATCCATCCGTGGATTTTCTACGATACATCGTTTGGCCGCCTTAGCCTCGGTCGCCCGCGGCCGTTAGCCGACGATTTTCTCGCTCATGCGCGCTTCTCTGGTTCCTACACCTTTGATAAATTTCTCTACAGCGCCATTCTCGGCAGTCCGCTGTCTGCTGCGCGTAGCGCTGAAGAAGCCGACATTCTGTCTGCTCGTTTTGATGGCACCGCCGGCGCATTGCGCTACGGACTTTCCTACAGCGAGGTCGAGGATTCCGACGTAACCGTGTCCTCGGCCGCTCTTGGCTATGATACCGGCAATATCGAATTCGGTTTGGTCTATGAAACGTTCCAGAACGCCGGTTCGGATGTTGATTTTGTCGGCGCATCGGTCGTTGGCAACTACGGCGACGCCCGCCTCGCCGCCCGCTATACCGGTGGCTCGGCACTGGAACCCGATTCGACGGCGATCAACCTGTCGGTCGATTATGCCATCACCGACCAGGTAAGTGTTGGTGGCGCCTATACAAATTTTGATGACGGGGTCGAT
>JAYTCN010000212.1:0-10030 GCA_043736475.1 Paracoccaceae bacterium | reverse complement strand
GTCGCCGAGCGTGGAAAGTTCGTCGAGCGCAGCTTCACCTGACACCTGACCCATCGCACCTGACACTTTTCCACACACCACCATCCCGCGCATCACGCCGAGCGTTTGCAAAACTTTTGCCATCGGCTCGCACAGTTCCGGCCTCGGTACGCCGATGAGTTGCGCCGTCGGACGCGCCGGATTGAGCAGCGGCCCGAGAAAATTAAAAATCGTCCGCTGCCCGCGCCCGGCGCAAAGTTTTCTGGCCGGCGCGATGTTCTTGAACGCGGGATGAAATTTCTGCGCGAAGAAAAACGCGAAGTTGTGTTCGCGCAATGACTGCGCCGCTTCCTCCGGCGACAAATCAATTTTGATTCCGAGCGCCTCCAGCACGTCCGCGCTGCATGAACGAATGCCCGGAAACGCCGACACCGACCGAATTAATGATCGCGATCCAGCAGCGAATGGCCGCACTGACAGTCCAAGAGCAGAGGCTGGCCGATCGGCGACAGGTTCTGGTGGCGGTGGAACAAAAATCCGCCGAGCAACTCGCGATCCTGGGCGCGGCGGAGGCGAAACTTGCGGCAACCCTGGCAATTGCCGACGAAGCGGCCGAAAAGGATCTGGCGCGCCTGACAGCCGTCTACGAAAACATGAAGCCGAAAAGCGCCGCTGACATATTTTCAACCATGGACATTGGCTTTGCAGCCGGGTTTCTGGCCCGGATGCGACCGGACGCCGCCGCCGAGATCATGGCTGGGCTGCCAACCGACAAAGCCTATGCGATTTCGCTGACAATCGCCGGCAGAAACGCCGACGCCCCGACCGAATAGCGCTGCATTCAGAAGATATTAATTCGAACAACCCAGATTCTCACAACAGCGCCTCTGGTTACTGTCTGATTCCCGGAACTGGAAAAAATGATCGGAATTCTCGGGATAATCATTATCTTCGTGATGGTGTTCGGCGGTTATCTTGCTGCCGGCGGACATATGGACATCATATTGTATTCCTTGCCCTACGAGATGGCAATCATCGGCGGGGCGGCGATCGGGGCGTTCGTGATCTCCAACGATATTGCTGCAGTGAAGCAAACGTTGAAAGATGTAGGGAAAGTATTCAAGGGCCCCAAGTGGCGCAAACAAGATTTTCAAGACATACTTTGTTTGATTTTTTCTCTGATCAAACTGGCGCGCGCCAGTCCGGTTGATCTGGAAAGCCACATCGAAGGCCCGGAATCCTCAACGATATTCAACAAGTATCCAAGAATAGCGTCTGACAAGGAGGCTGTTGAGATCATTTGTGATACTTTGCGTTCGGCATTGATGAACTACGACGACCCGCATCAGGTCGAAGAGGTTCTTGAAAAACGTATTGAAGGCAAACTGCATCACGCCCTTCACTCCAGCCATGCCCTGCAAAGCATGTCGGACGGGTTGCCCGCGCTGGGAATCGTCGCGGCCGTCCTGGGCGTTATCAAAACGATGGGAGCCGTCGACCAACCGCCGGAGATTCTGGGCAAACTGATCGGCAGCGCGCTAGTCGGAACGTTTCTCGGTGTTTTCCTGGCGTACGGACTGGTTGGGCCATTTTCGGTCAAGGTCAAATCGGTGGTCGAAAGCGACCAGCACTTTTACCTGCTGATACGGGAAGTTCTGGTGGCAAACTTGCATAAGCATCCACCAAATATCTGCGTCGAAGTTGGTCGTCAGAGCACGCCCCGGTCGGTCCGGCCAACTTTTAATGCGCTGGAAGAAGCCCTGAAATCTCTCAAGCAAGATATTGCCGCATGAACACGTTGCAGGCTTTGATCACGACGACAGTCCTGGCAATGGCAACGCCGGCGGCGTCCGAAGTCCTCCAGGTTCTATCCGGAGAGCACGCCGATTTTTCCCGTCTGGTCATCGAACAAAACACCAAGCGTTCCTGGTCGGTCGAGTCCTTTCCGGACCATGCAATCATCACAGTGGCGGGCGATGATCTGATCTTTGAATTCGCATCGGTATTTGATCTCATCCCGCGAACGCGGATTGCAAGCGTTGAATCGATGCAACTTGAGGGTGGCGCTGGTCTGAAAATTACTTTTGCCTGCGCTTGTCATGTCGAATCCTTTGAAACCGGGTCCAACGACATTGTCGCTGACGTAAAGGCGGGTGGTTCGTCCGACAGCGCGGACGGTGCCAAAACGGCATTCAATCGAAATTCGTCGGTTCCCGGTGGTGCGACTATCGAAGATCGCGCGCCCGTTGACCCTGCGTCGCTTTTCGCCGCAAGCATGATCGATCTGCCGGAGGTGCCCGAAGGCTTGATTCCCCTGCCCGCAATCGAGGCGGCAAGCCGGGAAGGCGATCAGGATCAGGAAACGACCGTGCTGTCAGCGGCAGCGGAATCGCCCCCGCCCGATGAACAGCGCCGTCAATCGGAAGCGGTCGAGGCGGCGGTTGCAAGCGCGCAATCGGCATTGCTCGAGCAGCTGACACGATCGGTCGATCAGGGAATTATCGAATTGGCTGACGGGCCCGCGTCCGAACCGGCAGCAGCCGAAAACGCGATTGTGCCACAGGACGATCGGCGCGAAGCCGCCGCGGCCCTCGCTGCGGCCTCCGGCGACCAATTGGCAGAAACCGTCGACGTGGCGTCGGATGGCAATGACGCATCAAGCAACAACCAAGCTGACGATCAGTTGGCGGCCCAGTCCGTTTTTGACCGCGATTCCCCGCCCGAGTCGCTCGTGGTTCCGGCAACGGGCGATCCGCAATGTTGGCCCGATGCTGCTTTGGATGTTGCTTCCTGGGCCGATGACCGCGCTTTCACCGTGCAATTGGCCGAACTGAATGCGAAAATACTGGGCGAGTTTGACCAACCAAACCCGCAAGCCGTTGAAAAACTTGTCCGTTTTTACGTTCACTTTGGTTTCGGCACCGAAGCATTGAACGCGATCCGAGAATTCGGCGCCGATTTGCCAGACCGGGTATTGTTGGAAGAAATGGCGCATATCGTTGACCAGATTCCGTTTGATTCCGGTAATTCGGTACTGGACGGTTTAAGTTGCGAAAACAGCACCGCGCTTTGGTCTTTTCTCGCCCAGGGCGCTGCTGGGGCCCTGGACGAAGGCCGCTCGCAAATGCTGCTAAACAACTTTGCCGACTTGCCGATCGACTTGCGGCGATTGCTGGGTCCGCGCTTGGGCAGCCTCTTTCTGGCAGCGGGCGAAACCGTGTTCGCCGGAAAAGTGCTGTTAATTGTCACGCGCGGCGCTGGAGAGCACGGACCCGAATTGGACCTTTTCCAGGCAAGGCTGGAACAGGCCAACGGCAACATCGAAGCCGCGTTGGAAATTTTGGCCCGCTTGGCCATTTCCAACGCTGATGTCGCTACGGATGCGACAGTTTTGTATGCAGGTCTACTTCTGGAAACGGCTGCAGAAATACCTGCCGGGCTGGCAGCAGACGTATCGGCAAAAGCCGTACTGTATCAAAACACAAGCCTTGGCCGAAATTTGCGGATTGCCGAAATACGCCTGAAGGCCGGTTCGAATGCACTATCCGAAGCGCTGGAAATCTACCGGTCGGAAATCAACAATATCTCGGTGCCAGACGGTGACGACCGCCGCGTTCTCGCCGAACTTTTCCTGACCGCGCACTGGCAGGGTGCTGCGGCGGAAGATTATGCAGCGGCAGTTCTGATGAACCTGGACCTCTTGGGATCGGGACAAGATTTTCGCGCGGCCCGATTGGAAACCGCCGCAAATTTTCGTCGAATCGGGTTTCCGCGTGAAGCGGTTCAGCTGTTGATGCCGTTGCTCGAAGAGCAAGATCCGGCTGCTTTGTTGGAGGCCGCAGCCGCGACGCTTGATCTTTCCGAACCGGAAGCGGCGTTGGGTTATTTGTCGGCGCTGGACAGCCTGCCAGCCACGGCAGTGCGCCGCCGCGCCTTGGTTGCTTTGGGGAGCAACAGCGAATCGCAAGACGAGTCGGTGTCCAGCGACAACTTGGCCTGGTCTTTGGGGGATTGGCGAACCGCAGCAGCAGTCGACGACGGGCCGTTTCAAGCGCTGGCCAATCTGATGGTCGGCGGGCCAGCGGCCGTATCGGACCGAGTCGTTGCCACCGCCGATGTACAGTCGAGCGAAAATACGACCAGCGTCGCTGGTGCCGGGGATTCACCTGACAGCGCAGACGCTGCAGGCGCCAACACTCTGGCCGCTGCGCGAATAACTATTTCCATCGCCCAGACGGCGAAAAAAGTGATGGAAGCGGCGCTGGAATCCACGATTCTTGACTAGACCAGTTCAGGCGATGACAGAATCGCCCGAACTGGTCTGACCATTGGTTTTTACGCAAATCGGGCGGGAAAACCGGTTCCCGCTTATCCCTGATTTGCGCTAGTGCCCCGCGTCGCCGACCGAGCGCGCTTCGGCCCGCCAAATGGCCATATGGGCCGGTCGATCGCCTTAACCAAGGGCCGGCATGCCCAAGCCGATACGGCGGGAAAAAAAGTGGTCGCTGCCGCCAATTCAGACTGTGGCAGGCGACGACAACAAGTTGATGATTTCCGCAAGCTTTTCGTTTGTTCTCACCTGCTGTTCGACCGCCGAAAAACTCGCCAGCTGAGCAACAAATTGGGTGGAGTCCATGGGCTTGAGCGGGTCCTGGTTGCGCAACTGCGTGGTCAGCAATGTGAGGAAAGTTTGGAAGTCGGTCCCGGCCTCCGTCTTTCCCGAGCCGGATTCACGATTGGAATCAAGCGTGCTCGATGGCGACAGGTTGGTTCGAAAATACGGGGCAGCGTCGATGTTCATCAAAGTTCTCCGGGGCGTGTTCAAAGGCGAATATCAAGTCCGGTGTGCGGGTGCATGCTTGACCCCGCAGCAGCCTCTGCGGCTTCGCTGTCGGCGGTGTCCAGATCGCCAAATACGTGCGCCAGTTCAGTGTTCTTGGTTTCGGCATGCTGTTGAAAGTTGGATTCATGCCGGAATTCCAGCCGGACGTTTTCGAATCCCAATGCGATCAGTTCGCGCGTCAAGCTCTCGGCATTGCGACGCATGAGATCGGAAATTTCGGGACGTTCGACGGCAACAAGCGCCTGGACAGAGTTACCCGATATTTCGACGCTCAGGCGCAAACGACCCAGTTCCGGCGGGTCCAACCGGATTTCGACGATCTTTTCAGCGGTGCCGACCGTCACATTGCCAACCTGGCGCACAACTTCAGACGAGACAATTCTTTGAATCAGGCCGTCATTCGGCGCAATTGGCTTCGCTTTTCCAAAGGTGAAGTTTGGGTCGTTGACCGCCCTGAAAGAAGAGTTTTCCTCCGCTTGCGCCAGCAAAATGCGATCGAACTGAAGGTCAGCTTGCGCGGCTGCCGTCTGTTTGGCTGACATGATGCTTGGAGTTGCTTCGTCGCCATTCCCGCCAGATTCTTCTGCCGTTCCGCCATCAATCTGGCCGCCGGTATCCGGGACCGCCGAAGGAGAAAGGGATAAATCGATGCCCGATTGCTCATAAGACACGTCGCCCACGCCTGGCAACGGAGGGATCGTTCCAACCATTGTTGGCGCATTCGCGGAAACGGCGACCCGATGCGGTAAAAATTCCTCTTGGTCGGACTCCCCAGCTGCGATGGAGGGGCATGAATTGGGAATGGCGACCGCGACGCATTTTACGTCAGCGACCGGAATGTCCAGAACGATTTCCGAAGAAAATGTATCCTCGTCAAGCCCACATTCCGAATCCGGCTGAAGGACACAAGGGGCACTCTTTCGCAGGGCGTCATTTCCGCCGATGGCAAGGTTTGGGTCCGGGTCGCCCTCGGGCGAAAGCGCCAATGGACTGCCTGCCTGGCCGAGCGTGCCGTTTTCAAAAATCGTCCGGAACTGGGTTCGGAGCCCGGCAGGAATGCCCGCTGACCGGCCCGGCGACGGATTTTCCGCCGGCTCCGTCGGCAACGGGTCACTTCCCGAGATTTGCGGTACTGTCTCGGCTGCCGCTGCAACGCGCATTTCAACTCCCTGGTTAAGCAACGCCATGAATACGCGATGGTTGATTACCAATTGTTTACCGACACTCTGTATTTTGCAGAGAATCCGAACATGTCGAGAACCGCCCATGACTTTATCCGCAAGCGCCCCCCAAACGAAATCAAACGATGTGCCGCGCCCTGGCGTTGCCGAACGCGACAGCCGTCTTTTGCATACCGCACAGGCGTACGAAGCCAGTTTTCTGGCTGAAATGTTGAAGCATGCCGGGGTCGGGAAAACCTATGATGGCCTCGCATCCGGCACGGGCGATGACGCCTTTTCGACTCTGCTGATCGAACAACGCGCCAGGCAAATGGTTGAGAACGGCGGTATTGGACTGGCCGACGGGATTTTCGAAACACTGAAGCGAATGGAGCAAGAATGACAGACGGAAGTAATTCAGGGATCGAGAGACAACTGTCCGAACTTTTGGCTGCCAGCAAATCAGCATTGAAGGTTGCCGATATGGCGTCCCTGGCGGCAATCGAACAGGAATTGACCGCAGCAATTGCCGTGCTGGAAAATTGTCCGGCGGACTTCCGCCACAAAGTCGTTGAAAGACATCGGCCCCTACTGAAGCAAGTGGCCGGAATGCTGGCGGCGTCGGTGAACGGCGCGAAGTCAGCGCAGTCAGAGTTTTCGAAAGTAATGGACAGAATGCAAAAGTTTTCCACGTACGACGAAAGCGGTGATGTAAAAAATGATATATTTCCGCTAATTACGTCAAGCAGAACTGCATAGTACAAGAATAAAAAATGGTAAATCAGAATCAATTTTTTGCTTTTTTTAGGTATGAGGGTTGAAAAAATTAGTGATTTGTTCACTGATAATCGCAAGAAATGGTGCTGCGGGCTGAGGACAGCCAGGCGCGGCAGCCGGATCGGGCGATGGCCGCACACGTCAGAATGGCGAAACCGGACCGATTAAAAGGTTCACCATCGTACAAGCGGCATCGAATGTGTCGCCTTACCCCCGGAAGGTTATCATGACTTCAATCCTGACAAACAACAGCGCAATGGTTGCACTTCAGACGCTGAAATCCATCAACGCGAACATGTCTGCGACCCAGGCAGAAATTTCGACCGGCAAGTCCATTGCTTCCGCTCGCGACAACTCCGCAATCTGGGCCATCAGCCAGGTTATGGAATCTGACGTCGCCGGCTTCAGTGCCATTTCCGAATCGCTGTCGCTGGGATCCTCTACCGTTGCGGTTGCGAGGACCGGCGCGGAAAGAATCACCGACCTTTTGAATCTTGTGAAAGAAAAGGTGGTCGCATCGCAGGAACAAAACGTTGACCGCGGCAAGATTCAGACGGACATCGGCAAACTGCGAGACCAGATCGCCTCGATGGTGAACGCGGCCCAGTTTAACGGATTGAACCTGCTCAAAGGCGGCGGCGCAGTCAATATTTTGTCGTCGCTTGACCGTGCGTCCGACGGCTCGGTAACTGCCTCGAATATTTCTGTCGCCAAGTATGATCTGCAGCAGAGCAGCGAAGTTTTCGGTGCTACCGCCGTCGGCGCCGCGGGCGACCTGCTGACCAACTCGGTTGCGGCAGCGCTTGCTGGCGGCGGCACGAACGCGACCGTCGTCTCCTTCACGGCAGGCGGTGCGGCCGAGGGTTCCAGCTACCGGATCGACCTGACCGGTGCCCTGGCGCACGACATCGGCACCACCACCGTCGAATTCGAGTATGTGGCGCGCGATGGTGATAGCGAACTCGACGTTTCGAGGGCACTTTACAACAAACTCAGCGACCATATCGCCGATAACAGCCTGACCGGCGTGACCGTGTCGCGCGATTCGACAACCGGCGCACTGACGATTACCAACACCGACGCCACCGCCGGAGACACCTTGACGGTGGATGTCGATGAAAACCTCGCCGGCACGGCAGGTGGCGGTCTGGCCGCGCTGGGCTCCATGGACGTGACGACGAATGTCGGCGCTGCACAAGCGTTGTCCGACATCGAGGGCCTGATCCAGACCGCGATCACTTCTGCGGCAGAATTCGGTTCGGCCGAAGGCCGTATCGATATTCAAACCAGCTTTGTTTCGGCGCTGTCCGATTCGATGAAGTCGGGCATCGGTGCGCTTGTCGATGCCGATATGGAAGAGGCGTCGGCGCGCCTGCAGGCCCTGCAAGTTCAGCAGCAGCTTGGCATCCAGGCACTGTCGATCGCCAACCAGCAACCGCAGAACATCCTGTCACTGTTCCGCTGATCCTGAATATCCGGGGTCGGTTCATCGGCCCCGGATACCGCCGGTTAATGATCGCAAGTGATGCGGCACATTTCAGTTCAGGATACGACAATGTACAGCGCCCAAGCAGTTCGCGATGGTTATTTCGCCGCCGGATCCCCCGGCCGAGATGCCCGCTCCACCGAATATCAGGCCTTCGCGCGCGTGACCCGCAGCCTGCACCTAATCGACGAAAGCGACCCGACGAATTTTGCCGCACTTGCAAGCGCCCTGCATGAAAATCAACGGCTCTGGAACATCATTGCTTCGGATGTCGCGTTTGATTCCAATCCATTGCCTGAATCTCTGCGCGCTCGACTGTTCTATCTCGGCGAATTCACCCGCATTCATGCCGCCCGCGTCATTGCTGGTAACGGCAGTGCCGCAGTGCTGATTGACATCAATACGGCGATCATGCGCGGGCTTCGACCAATCGACGCAGACGCAGCATGAGCGGCCTCGTTCTCAAGATCGGCCCCGGTGAGCGCATCCTGATCAATGGCGTTGTCATAGAGAACGGCGAGCACCGCAGTCGAATGACGATACTGACGCCGGATGCACGTGTCTTGCGTCTCCGCGACGCGATCCATCCCGAGGAGGTCAACACACCTGTCCGCCGGGTATGCTACATAGCGCAGCTCGTCCTGGCCGGTGAGACGGATGCCGGCGACGCCCATCAACAGCTTCTGCGCGCCATCGAGCAACTCAGTCAGGTTTTCCGCGATTCCGATAGCCGCAAAAGGTTGGACGAGGCGAGCACCTGTGTCGCCGAAAATCGCCACTATCAGGCACTGAAGGCCTTGCGCAGCTTGCTTCCACGCGAGCAGCGCCTGTTCCAGATGGCACGTATTCAATGACTTTTGCGCCAGTAATTCCGATCGGTGGCATGGCTGGCTGGCGCTTTCTTCAGCGCACGGCAGCCAGCCAACAAGCGGCATTTCAGCGCTCACCGCTTTCGCAGCGCGAAACCAAATACTTCCTCGAAAATATCCATAAAGTAGCAAGCGCTTCCCAACTTGTCGCCGACCGGACTATGTTCAAAGTTGCCCTCGGCGCCTTCGGGCTTGATGACGAGGCCAGCAAGAAGTTCTTCCTGCAAAAGGTTCTGTCGGAAGGAACAGACGATGCTGGTGCCTTTGCAAACCGGCTGGTTGATACGCGTTACCGCGACTTTGCCCGAGCCTTCGGCTTTGGAAATTTCGGTGGAGCCAATACAATACGTTCCGGCTTTGGGGCGCAGATCGTCGACGAATACAATCGCCGGCAGTTCGAAAGGGCGGTTGGTGCAACGAACAACGACATGCGCCTGGCCATGACATTCAAGCGCGAGATTGCAGCGTTGGCGACCTCTTCATCCGCTGATGGTACCGCTTGGTTCCAGGTCATGGGGAATCCGCCGCTTCGGCGGTTTTTTGAGCAGGCCTTCAATCTCCCTGCCGGAATTGGCGCGCTGGATATCGACCGCCAGCGCGAGATATTTCGGGCAAAGAACCGGGACCTGTTCGGGACTTCGTCACTGTCCGCGATGACCTCGCCGGCAAACCTGGATGAGATCACCCGACGGTTCTTTGCCTTTTCGGCCGAATCGACCGTTCCGCAGGCCACAACTCCGGGATATGCGGCGTTAACATTTCTGCGCGGCAATGCCAGTTTCAGCGCGAATCTGGTTCAATCTTCTTTCTGAAGCCTTAGGCGGCGTCTTCATTTGAGGGATTCCCTGTTTGGCTGAGTTCTGATTCAAGATCGAAAACGGAGGCGATCTTGAGCAGACGAACGTTGAGCGACGCG
>JAYTCN010000211.1:0-4263 GCA_043736475.1 Paracoccaceae bacterium | reverse complement strand
CGGTAATACGAAAAGTCCCTTTCGCGACATACGTCACAAAACCGACGTCATTCAGCAATTGGATGTGATAATGCTCTTTTTGTTCTTTTTCGCTCATTGCGTGATGGTGTGGGTCGATAAATAACCAGTCTGGCTTGTTTTCTTTTGCCAGCAGGTAGTCGCGTAAGTAGTCATCGTCTCGTTTCACCCACTCACCCCGCCGCTCACCGTCGGCACTTCCAGCGCTGAAAAGCCGTAGTGCCGCAACCAGCGCAGGTCGGAATCGAAGAACGCCCGCAAATCCGGGATGCCGTATTTCAGCATCGCCAGCTGGTCGATGCCCATGCCGCTTCCGAAATATGATATTTGTTGCCTTACCAATTTACTGCGTTCCCATAGCGGTGACGAATTGGTTTGTGGTATGCCAAGGCATCTTGGTTGCCGGTCGCCTCAAAAAACGTCCGACGAAGTGCTTCTCTTTGAAGCGGCAGCCCTTCCACGCGAAAACTGAGCCAAACCGAAAATCGATGTTTTTCAATGTGGCTCGCTTGGAGAGCGCATCTCGGAAGAGGAAGAACGTCCCGCCTGTCCCCGAGTATCCATGGACAACCAAAACTCGTTTTGGGGACTTTTCCTTAAGTACGTCGGCCAGTTGTTGGATGAATTCAAATTCGACGTAAGACCTGTCGGGCGAATAATTGTCCATAACCATGAAAGCTGGCTTTGAGCCCAGATTCCCTGCGATGTATCCGCCCCAAATGCCCCCGCTTCGTCCAAGACAAATTATTAGATCCGGCCACCAATTATCCGCGGACATGCGCGACATGAGTGAGTTTGTGGCACGAATTGCGGCGCGCCAGCTAAGTGGAAGCAGTTCAAGTTGCGCAAGAGCAACCAATCCCGTGAGCGTTAGAGCCGCCACTGAAGCGAGTGCACCAGCTACTTGGAGCAATATGCCCCAATTAGATGAGTAAAAAACCGAAAGGTTGTCAATCACCCACTCACCCCGCCGCTCACCGTCGGCACTTCCAGCGCTGAAAAGCCGTAGTGCCGCAACCAGCGCAGGTCGGAATCGAAAAACGCCCGCAAATCCGGGATGCCGTATTTCAGCATCGCCAGCCGGTCGATGCCCATGCCGAAGGCGAAGCCTTGCCAGATTTGCGGGTCAACCCCGGCGGCGCGCAGGACGTTGGGGTGGACCATGCCGGAGCCGAGGATTTCGAGCCAGGAATTGCCCTCGCCGATCCTGAGCTGGCCGTCGTCCCACGAGCAGCGGATATCGACTTCGGCGGAAGGCTCGGTGAAAGGGAAATGGCTGGCGCGAAAGCGCAGCTCGACGCCTTCGACCTCGAAGAAAGCGCGGCAGAATTCCTCCAGCGTCCATTTCAGATTGGCCATCGAGATGTCTTTGTCGATGCACAGGCCTTCGTACTGGTGGAACATCGGGGTGTGGGTCTGGTCATAGTCGGCCCGGTAGACCCGGCCCGGGGCGATGATCCGGCAGGGGGCGCCATGCGCTTCGAGATAGCGGATCTGCACCGGCGACGTATGGGTGCGCAGCACATTGGCCGGGCGGCTGTCACCCTCGGCGCGGTGCATGTAGAACGTGTCGTGCTCCTGCCGGGCCGGATGCTCGGGCGGGATGTTCAGGGCGTCGAAGTTGTACCAGTCGGTCTCGATCTGCGGCCCTTCGGCCACCGAAAAGCCGAGGTCGGCGAAGATGGCGATGATTTGTTCGGTGACCTGCGAAATCGGGTGAATCGTGCCGGTTTGCCTTGGCCGCGGCGGCAATGAGACGTCGAGCCACTCGGTTTTCAGGCGGTCGTTCAACGCGGCGTCGGACAGGGCTGTTTTCCGGGCAGTCAGGGCCGAAGCAATTTCATCCTTGAGGGCATTCAACGCTGGTCCGGCGGTCTTGCGCTGCTCGGGATCCATGGTTCCGAGGTTGCGCATGCGCAACGAAATATCGCCTTTCTTGCCAAGTGCGGCAAGCCGCACATCCTCGAGCGCAGATTCGTCCGCAGCGGCGAGGATTTCCTGCAAGTAGCGGTTTTTCACTGCGTTCAGTTCGTCCATCACCCGACCCCGTCAAATCGGCCAGAGCGGTAGCACAGGCGCGGACGAATGCAAACCCGCCGACGGTTAACGACACTTTAACCGGGTCGTGGTTGAGTGGGCGGGCCCTTGTGACTGGAGAGTCCGATGATCCTGACCGGAACCACCGGTGCCGACACGATTCAGGATGGCGTCCTGCGTGACAAGATCACCGGATTGGGCGGCGCTGATGTTTTTGCGCTGCGCCGGGATGGAAAACGCGACTTCATTCTCGACTTCAAGAATGCTTCCGACACGATTGATCTGTCGGATTACAACGTGACCTGGGACGAAGTCTTTGTTCGTCTGAAAGCGCCCGGGCATTTCATCATCGAAATTCGCGGTGAAAAGACCGATATAACCTTTCAGGCACCCGAAATTGGCGAGCCGGCGCTGTCATTTTTTTCGCTGGATGAATCGGATTTCATTTTCGCCGCCGGGGCGGCAGCGCCAACTGTCCATCTGGTGCCCGATACCGCTGCGACCGATATCCTGTGGGGCACCGGCCGGCCGGACGTGTTCTTGTTGAACCGCGATTCCCTGAAGGACGTGGTGCGGCGCTTTGAAGACGACAAGGATGCCATCGACCTGTTGAATTTCAATACGAGTTTTGCCGCGCTGGTGTTTGTTGACAAGGCACCGGGCCGGGTCTTGATTTGGTGCGAGGGCGAGGCGATTGTCGTGCGCGATGCGTCGCGCCTTTTGACAGCCGCCGATTTTTCGGCGTCGGATTTCATATTCTGAACAGAAAAATGGCTCCGAAACCTGGGTTTGGAAGCGCATTCATCGGATAGCAGCAGGGTTAAGCCAGCGCGGCTTTGGCCTGCGCGACAATGGCGCCGAACGCATCGGGTTCGTGCACGGCCAGATCGGCCAGAACCTTGCGGTCGACTTCGATGCCCGCCCGGCTCATCGCGTTGATGAAGGTGCTGTAGGTCAGGTCGTGCAGGCGGACAGCGGCGTTGATGCGCTGGATCCACAAGGCGCGGAAGTTGCGCTTTCTGGCGTAACGGTCGCGGGTGGCGTATTGCATCGCCTTGTCGACCGCCTGGGTCGCGGTGCGGAAATTGGTGCTGCGGGCGCCATAATAGCCCTTGGCGGCCTTGATGACCTTGCGATGGCGGGCGTGCGAGGCGACGCCTCCTTTAACTCGGGACATGGTTCAGGTTCCTCTCAGCGGTCGTAGGGCATGTAGGTTTTGATGATGCCTTCATCGGCCTTGCTCAGCACCGTGGTGCCGCGGGCATTGCGGATGAATTTGGCCGAGCGTTTGATCATGCCGTGGCGTTTGCCGGCCTGACCGGCCTTGATCCGGCCGGTGGCCGTGACCTTGAAGCGCTTTTTGGCGCTGCCTTTCGTCTTCATCTTGGGCATTTCCATCTCCTTGTCCGGAACGGTATCGAGTGAACGCGACTCGGCAGCCCTTTGGCCGGACGCATCAGTGAAGGCGGCTGTATAGGTGCAGGTTTGGCACGGTGCAAGCCTTCAGTTCAAAACGGAAATCGTTGGTCGGTGATGGTTACGCCGTCAGGAATATTTGACAGTGACTGGAGACAAGCCGGATTGCAAACCGAAAACCGGGCTGACGGATTTCCGAAAATCTTTATACCCCGCAGGGGCAACGAAAGACCATCGCAATTACCCGTTCCGCTCTTTTGCCCAACGTCGCCGTGCCTTGCACGATTTTCCGTAAACTGATACAGTTCCGGGTGGGCGTCCCAATATTTGAACGGGAATTGTAACAGCCTGCCTGATATTTGATTTGTTTTCGACTCTCTCGAGTGCAACGACGTCAAGATTTCACCCGTTCGCTAGAATTGTCGCCCTTTCCAACGGGAGGTACTCATGGAAGAGACACGTTTCATGTACAAAGGTGCCGAGGTGGTCGTGAAGGAAGATCACCCGCGTGCCACAATCACCGTGAACAAACGCGAGTTCAAAGCGACACACCACCATCCGCCCGTCGGATTGTCGATGTGGATGTGTGATGAGGCATATTTCATGTCGCCGGACCTGACGGAACTGGCCCGGCATTTTGTCGATTACGGATACATGTTTGATTCTCCTGGACGGATTGTTGTTCCGGGCGGACATGATGCCTCGGGCCATGGAGGCAACCCCGGCCACGTGGCCAGCAAGCCGCGTTCCCGCAAAACCGGCACGGGAGGCTGATATGGGATGCAGAAAAAA
>JAYTCN010000210.1:0-25036 GCA_043736475.1 Paracoccaceae bacterium | reverse complement strand
AGGAGCAACAGACATGGTCAGCGGAAATTTCACCAAAAGCGCCAGCGGTCCGATCCGGCTGGGTATGGTCGGCGGCGGTCAGGGGGCGTTCATTGGCGGGGTGCACCGGATCGCGGCGCGGATTGACGGCGACTACCAGCTTGTCGCCGGGGCGTTGTCGTCCGATCCTGTCCGGGCGCTGGCCTCGGCCCGCGAACTGGGGATATCAGACGACCGGTCTTATGCTTCCTATGCCGACATGGCCAAAGCCGAGGCCATAAGGGCGGATGGCATTCAGGTAGTGGCCATCGTTACGCCAAACCACATGCATTTCGGCCCGGCGAAAGCGTTTCTGGAAGCGGGCATCCACGTGATCTGCGACAAGCCGCTGACTTCGACGCTGGAAGACGCCGAGAAACTGGCGAAGATCGCCGCCAAATCCGGGGTCCTGTTCATCCTGACCCATAATTACACCGGCTATCCGATGGTACGGCAGGCGCAGGAGATGGTGCAAAAGGGCAAGCTCGGCGAGCTGCGGGTGGTGCAGGCCGAATATCCGCAGGACTGGCTGACCGAAAATATCGAGAAGACCGGCCAGAAACAGGCCGCCTGGCGCACCGATCCAAAACGCACCGGCGCCGGCGGCTGTGTCGGCGATATTGGCACCCATGCCTATAATCTGGCGCGGTTCGTGTCGGGGCTGGAACTCGATACGCTTTCCGCCGACCTGCATACTTTCGTCAAGGGCCGCAAGGTCGACGACAACGTCCATGTGATGCTGCGCTTCAAAGGCGGTGCCAAGGGCATGATCTGGACTTCGCAGGTGGCGCCCGGCCATGAGAATGGGCTGAAATTGCGGGTCTATGGCGCGAAAGGCGGGCTGGAATGGGTGCAAGCCGACCCGAACTACCTGTGGTTCACGCCCTATGGCCAACCGAAACAGTTGATCACCCGGGGCGGAGCCGGCGCGGGTGACGCTGCCGCACGGGTGACGCGCATCCCCGGCGGGCATCCGGAAGGATATCTGGAAGGGTTTGCCAACATCTACCGCGAGGCGGCAGCGGCGATCCGGGCCAGCAAGCCGGGCAAGGTCAAAATCCCGAAAGGGGTGCAGTTTCCGACGATTGAAGATGGTCTGGAGGGCATGCGCTTCATCGGTGCCTGCGTCAAATCCTCGGCCAACAACGCCGCCTGGACCAAGCTGAGTGACGCTTGATGTATCTGGGAATTGATCTGGGCACATCCAGCGTCAAGGCGCTGCTGATGGATGACGGTCAGCGGATTGTGGCCTCGGCTTCGGCAGAGATGCATGTGACGCGCCCTTTTACCGGATGGTCGGAACAAGACCCGGCGGAGTGGATAACGGGCACGACGGCGGCGCTGGACGGGCTAAAGGCGAGCCATCCTGGCGAACTGGCGGCGGTGCGAGGTATTGGACTGTCAGGCCACCAGCACGGCGCAACACTTATCGACAGGGCCGACCAAGTGCTGCGGCCTTGTATATTGTGGAATGACACCCGCAGCTTCAAGGAAGCAGAGGAGTTGGACGGCAATCCGGCCTTTCATCGAATAGCGGGGAACATTGTGTTTCCGGGATTCACCGCCCCGAAATTGGTCTGGGTGAAGAACAATGAGCCTGAAGTTTTTGGACGTGTTGCCAAAGCATTATTGCCGAAGGATTACCTGCGGCTTTGGCTGACGGGTGAACATGTTTCCGAAATGTCAGATGCCTCGGGCACGGCTTGGCTGGATGTCGGGCGGCGGCGCTGGTCGGACGAACTGCTGGCGGCCTCGGCGATGCGTGACGATCAGATGCCGTTGCTGGTGGAAGGATCGGCGGTTTCGGGGGTTCTGCGGGCCGAATTGGCGGGCCGTTACGGGATGGGCGCTTCGGTGGTTGTCGCTGGCGGAGCGGGGGATAATGCGGCCTCGGCCATGGGGATGGGCACGGTCAGGCCGGATGCGGCTTTTGTGTCGCTGGGCACTTCGGGCGTGCTGTTCGTCTCCAACGCTGCCTATGCGCCCAATCCGGCCAGTGCGGTGCATGCGTTTTGCCATGCGATCCCCAATACCTGGCACCAGATGGGGGTGATATTGTCGGCCACCGATGCGTTGAACTGGCAAGGCAAATTGCTGGGGTGCAAACCGGCGGAACTGACGGCTGGTTTGGGCGAACTGGCAGCACCGTCAGGCGTGCTTTTCCTGCCATATCTTTCAGGCGAAAGAACGCCGGTGAATGACGCGAATATCCGTGGAGCATTCATCGGGCTGGAGCATGTGACCGGGGCGCGGGATATGACGCGGGCAATCTTCAACGGTGTGGCCTTTGCCTTTCGCGACTCGCTGGAGGCATTGAAAGTGGCGGGCACTTCACCCAAGCGCGTAACCGCTGTTGGTGGCGGCGCCAAATCGCGGCTTTGGCTGGAGGCGATTGCAACGGTGTTGAACCTGCCAATCGATGTGCCGGCAGACGGTGATTTTGGTGCGGCTTTCGGTGCGGCCCGTTTGGGGCTGCTGGCAGCAACGGGGGCTGATCCCTTGGCTGCTTGCACGCCGCCAATAATCGCCGAAACCATTGATCCAGACCAAGCGCTCCGATCGGAGTTTGAAGCGGGCTACCAGCGGTTCCGCAAACTTTATCCTGCAATCAAAGGAATCTGACCATGAGCACCGGCTTTTTTGGCGACATCGCCCCGATCCGATACGAAGGCCCTGACAGCAGCAATCCGCTGGCCTATCGGCACTACAACAAGGATGAGGTGGTGGCGGGAAAGCGGATGGAGGAGCATTTGCGTTTCGCTGTCGCCTATTGGCATTCGTTTGCCTGGCAAGGCGGTGATCCGTTCGGCGGCCCGACGTTTCTGCGGCCGTGGTTTTCCGACACGATGCAGGCGGCGAAACTGAAGGCCGATGTGGCCTTCGAGATGTTCAGTACTTTGGGGGTGCCGTTCTACTGCTTCCACGACGCCGACGTGCGCCCGGAAGGCGCGGATTTTGTCGAGAACACCAGCAACCTGAACGCCATCGTCGATCATTTCGAGCAGAAACAGGCTGATACCGGGGTCAAGCTGCTTTGGGGCACCGCCAACCTGTTCTCGCACCGGCGCTATATGTCGGGTGCGGCGACCAATCCTGACCCGGATGTGTTCGCTTTTGCCGCCGCGACGGTGAAAACCTGTATCGACGCGACGCACCGTTTGGGCGGGGCGAACTATGTCTTGTGGGGTGGGCGCGAGGGCTATGAAACGCTGCTGAACACCGATCTGAAACGCGAAATGGATCAAATGGCGCGATTCCTGCGCATGGTGATCGATTACAAGCACAAGATCGGCTTCAAGGGCGCCATCCTGATCGAACCGAAGCCGCAGGAACCGGCCAAGCACCAGTATGACTACGATGTGGCGACGGTTTTCGGGTTCTTGCAAAAATACGGGCTGGAAAAGGAAGTGAAGCTGAACATCGAGCAGGGCCACGCCATTCTGGCCGGGCATTCGTTCGAGCACGAGCTGGCTTTGGCCGGGGCTTTGGGGGTGTTCGGCTCGATCGACATGAACCGCAACGATTACCAGTCGGGCTGGGATACCGACCAATTTCCCAACAACGTGCCGGAAATGGCTTTGGCCTATTATCAGGTGCTGCAAAATGGGGGTTTTACTACCGGCGGGACCAATTTTGACGCCAAATTGCGGCGGCAGAGCCTTGATCCGCAGGATTTGCTGATCGGCCATATCGGCGCGATGGACTGTTGCGCCCGTGGTTTGAAAGCAGCGGCGAGTATGGTCGCGGACAGGGCCTTGTCGGGGCCGCTGGAGCATCGGTATCGGAATTGGGCCCAGCCGGATGCGAAAAAGATCCTCGAAGGCGGGGTTTCGCTGGCCGAGGTCGCGGATCGTGTTGTCAAAAACGCGATCAATCCGCTGCCGGAAAGCGGGCGCCAGGAATATTTGGAGAACGTGGTGAACCGCTATGTGTGAGCGGCGGATTTCACGCGTGAAATTGTTTGTAAGGCGTTGATATTGTTATGGATAAATTTTTAGCTAACCGGAAGGTAGCTTGTGGTAAGGCCTCATCCGGCGCATTCGCGCCACCTTCTCCATGAATGGAGAAGGGAACCAGCTATCCCTCTTCATGCTTGGAGAGGGTGCCTGAAGGGCGGGTGAGGGTTGCGCCATATTGCGCCGCAGCATGGCTTGGCGAGGGCAATCGATGCGGGGTAAAGTGCCCCGAATGGGGGTAGCGGAGGTGGTTTTTGGCCGTTCCGTGAGCGCTTTGCGGCGCGATTCTGCCATATACCGGGGTTTGCTGCAGGCGCGAAGGGCCGCTGGCTGGCCCGGATGGTACTCCCTAGGGGAGTCGAACCCCTCTTACCAGAATGAAAATCTGGTGTCCTAACCGATAGACGAAGGGAGCAAACCTTCTGATCGGCGCTATTTAGCGACGGCGGGGCCGGGGTGCAAGGGGTTTTCACGCCGGTTTTGCCACATCCTCGATGCGCAATTTGGCCTTGCGCCGACCCTGCCATTCGTCCAATTCCAGCCGTCCGGCAAAATGGAAGGCCGCGCCCGAATGCGCTTCCAATACGGCACCGATTCCGGTCTCGAAGGCGCGGAACAGGATGGCATCGAGTTTGGCGGAACCGTCGCCAAGGGTCAGGCGCAGATGCGCCTCGCCGGCACGTTTGGCGAAGGCGATCCGCTGGCTGGCGAAAGCGATGCGCGGCGCCGGCGCGTCTTGGCCGAAAGGACCGGCTTTTTCGAGCAGCTCCAGCAGGTCGGGGGTGGCGGCGGCATTGGCGAGCAGACCGTCGATGTGCAGATCCTGCACCGGTTGACTGCCGGAGCCTTGCCTGGCGAGAAGATCGCCCAGGCGGGTCATGGCGGGTTCCAGCTGGGCCCGGGTCAGCGCCAGGCCTGCGGCCATCCTGTGGCCGCCGCCCTTGCTAATCAGCCCCTCGCGGGCGACGGCGGCAATGGCGGAGCCAAGGTCGATGCCGGCGATGGAACGGCCCGAGCCTTTGCCGTCGTCGCCGTCAAAACCGATGACGATGCTGGGGCGCTGGGTCGCCTCTTTCAGCCGCGCGGCGACGATGCCGACGACGCCGGGGTGCCAGCCGTCGCCGGCCGCCCAGACCAGCGGCCCGGACTGGCCGCGCTGTTCGGATTGGGCGAGCGCGTGCTGCAAGACCCCGGCTTCGATGGCGCGGCGTTCGGAATTGAGCTGATCGAGGCGGATGGCAAGCCGGGTCGCTTCGCTGGCGTCGGCGGTGGACAAGAGCCGGGCCCCGAGATCGGCGGCGCCGATCCGGCCCCCGGCGTTGACCCGCGGACCGAGGATGAAGCCGAGGTGATAGGCGGTAGGGGCTGAAGCCAGTTTGGCCACATCGGCCAGTGCGGCCAAACCGGGGCGGCTGCGATTGGCCATGACTTTCAGACCCTGGCGGACCAGTGCCCGGTTGAAGCCGATCAGCGGGGCGACATCGGCCACCGTGGCGAGAGCGACGAGGTCGAGCAGGGCCATCAGGTTCGGTTGCGATTGGTCGGCGGCGCGGCGCAGGCGGTTGACGGCAGCGAGGAACACAAACACCACGCCGGCGGCGCAGAGATAGCCGAAATCGCCGGTCTGGTCCTGGCGGTTGGGGTTGACCACCAGCGCTGCGGGCAGGGTTTCGCCACCGAGGTGATGGTCGAGCACGATCACCTCGCAACCGGCGGCGGCGATCGGACCATGGCTGAGGGTGCCGCAATCGACGCAGATGATCAGGTCGTGGCTGGCGCCCAGCAGTGCCATCGCGGCCTCGTTCGGGCCGTAGCCTTCGTCGATACGGTCGGGGATGTAGAGGGTGGCGGTCTTGCCGAGGTCGCGCAGCCAGGTGATCAACAGCGCCGCCGAAGCACCGCCGTCAACGTCATAATCGGCGAAAATCGCAATCTTTTCGTTAGTTTGCAGGGCGGTGCCAAAGCGGGCAGCGGCTTTGTCCATGTCTTTGAACGATGACGGGTCGGGCATGGTTTCGCGCAATGTCGGGTCGAGAAAGGCCGCCACGTTTTCCGGCAGGACGCCGCGCCGGGCGAGGATGCGGGCCAAGAGGTCGGGCTGGCCGGTCTGCTGGCTGATGGCCTGGGCGAGACGGGATTGTTCCGGTGACGGGCCCATCCAGCGGCGGCCGGCGAGCGAGGTTTCGACGTTGAGGAAGGCAGTCATGCACAATCAATCAGCTTGTTCGTCATTGCGAGCGCAGCGAAGCAATCCAAAGGCGCGAGATGGATTGCTTTGGCGCGTGCCGCGCCGCGCAATGACGGTTACCAAGCAGCTTTTGCATCCTTCAACCGTTCCGCTGCCGATACAGCAACCTTCGCACCGAGCCGGTTTTAGAGCGCATCAGGATGGTCTCCGTCTCCAGATAATCGCCGTCGCGATGCGCCCCGCGCACCACCGAGCCGTCGGTGACACCGGTGGCGGCGAAAATCACATCCGACCGCACCATGTCGTCGCGGTCGTAGATGCGGGCGAAATCGCTGATCCCGGCTTTGCGGGCCCGGCTGCGCTCGTCGTCATTGCGAAACACCAGCCGGCCCTGCATCTGGCCGTCCATGCATTTCATCGCCGCCGCCGCCAGCACCCCTTCGGGGGCGCCGCCGGAGCCCATATAGAGGTCGATGCCGGTTTTGGCGGTTTCGGCGCAATGGATGACACCGGCGACGTCGCCGTCGGTGATCAGGCGGATGCGGGCGCCGCAGGTGCGAATCTCCTCGATCAGCGCCTGATGGCGCGGGCGTTCGAGCACGCAGACCATGATGTCAGAGGGCATGCAGCGTTTGGCTTTGGCCAATGTCCTGATCCGTTCGGTCGGGGTCATGTCGAGGTGCAGAAGCCCGGGTGCGTAGCCCGGACCGATGGCGAGCTTGTCCATATAGACATCGGGCGCGTGCAGCATCGAACCGCGCGGGCCCATGGCGATGACGGCCAGCGCGTTCGGCATGTCTTTCGCGGTCAGGGTGGTGCCTTCCAGCGGGTCGAGGGCGATGTCGACGCCGGGGCCTTTGCCGGTGCCGACCTCCTCGCCGATATAGAGCATCGGCGCCTCGTCGCGCTCGCCCTCGCCGATGACGACGACGCCCTTGATGTCGAGCAGGTTCAGCTGGGTGCGCATGGCATCGACGGCGGCCTGATCGGCGGCCTTTTCGTCACCGCTGCCGATCAGTTTCGCCGAAGCGATGGCGGCGGCCTCGGAAACGCGGGCGAGGCCGAGCGACAACATGCGGTCGGCGAAAAGTTCGGTGTCGGACATGGGTCCTCCGGGTCAGACGGTTTCGATACGGATGGCGACGGGGGCCGCCAGCGAGGCGTCCATCGCGGTGATGCTGGCCAAGGCCGCGTCAAGATCGGCGCGGGCGGTGGCATGGGTGACCATCAGCACCGGGGCGACGGCGGTGTCGTGGCTGTATTGGCGCATCCGGTTGATCGAGATGCCGTGGTCGCCCAATGCGGCGGCGACCCGGGCCAGTACGCCGGGCCGGTCGCTGAGCGAGAAGCGCAGGTAATAGGCGGCATTGGCGCCGCTGGAGGACCGTTTGGCGGCGACAAGGGATTTCGCCGGGATGCCGAAGGCCGGGATGACCAGGCCACGGGCGATGTCGATGATATCGGCGACCACGGCGCTGGCGGTGGGGCCGGCACCGGCGCCGGGGCCGCGATAGACGGTCTGGCCGACGAAATCGCCTTCGACCACCACCATGTTGGTCACGCCGTCAAGCTGGCCGAGCGGCGAGCGTTCGGGCACGAGGCAGGGCTGCATCCGCTGCTCGAGGCCGTCGGCGTTCATCCGGGCGACGCCGAGCAGCTTGATCGAGAACCCCATGTCGCGGGCCTGTTCGATATCGGTCAGGCTGACCCGCTCGATCCCTTCGATGGCGATTCCGTCGTAATCGATGCGGGTGCCAAAAGCGGTGGCGGCGAGCAGGGCGAGTTTCTGCGCCGCGTCGGTGCCGCCGACATCGAAGGCCGGGTCGGCTTCGGCATAGCCGAGGCTTTGGGCGTCTTTCAGCACCGAGGCATAGTCGGCCCCGGTTTTTTCCATCGTGGTCAGGATATAGTTGCAGGTGCCGTTCATCACCCCCATCACCCGGGTGATGGTGTTGGCGGCCAGGCCCTCGGCCAGCGCCTTGATGATCGGGATGCCGCCGCAGACGGCGGCCTCAAAGCGCAGGGCGACCTTGTGGCTTTCAGCCAGTTCGGCCAGCACCTGGCCGTGGCGGGCCAGCAGCGCCTTGTTGGCGGTGACCACGTGCTTGCCATTGCCGAGCGCGGTTTCGATCGTGGCCTTGGCCGGGCCGTTTTCGCCGCCCATCACCTCGACCACCAGATCGGTGTCGGGACGGCGGGCCAGCGTGACCGGATCGTCGGCCCAGTCATAACCCGCCAGATCGACGCCGCGGTCGCGGATGCGCGAGCGGGCCGAAACTGCGGTAATCTGAATGGCGCGACCGGCACGGGCGGCCAGAACATCCTGGTTTTGCCGGACAATTTTAACGACACCGGCCCCGACATTGCCAAGGCCCGCAAGGGCAATACGCAAAGGGGCGGGCATGGGCGACTCCGGCGTTTTGGAAGTGAGGTTCTGATAGGGCAGCCGCGATGATTTGGCAACCGGCGCTGTCAGAACGGGTCACCGATGAAACCGATCAGATGGTTCAGCAGGCAAGTGCCATCCTGCAGGCGGCAGACGCTGGTTTGCAGGATCGACATATCGTTTTGCTGAAACCCGCCGGGCAGGGCCTGCCCGGTCAGATAGTCGCGTAAAACGCGGCTGTAGTCGCGGTCTTCGGCGTAAGCGGCGACGAGGACCGTTTGCAACGCGACCTGTTTTTCCGGCGTCATCCCCAGCCTTTGCTCCATTTCGGCGGTAAAGACGAAATGCAACGCCAAAATCTGAAACACCTTGTGCCACTGGCCTGATTGCGACCGGTAGATCTGGCCATTCCAGGTCAACTCCGCGTCCTCGACCAGAAACGAACCGCCGGACAGGCCAAAACTGCCGCTGACCAGCGATATTTCGGCATCAAACGGGGCGGAGAGGTGCAGTTGCTGCGGGCTTGCCGGGTTGATGTCAAACCACAAGCCGTCGGCGGTCATCCGCAGCAGGCGCGGGTCAATGCCGCCTTCGAAACGCAGAAAACGGATGCCGTTGATCTGGTCTTCCAGTTCTGGCGAAATTTCGGCCCCGCGTTCGTGCAGAATCCAGGCCAGGGTCGATTCAAGGGCCAGACGGGCGTCATCGGGCAATTGGTTCTGCGCCCGACCAAGGCCCGGCAGCCAGAACACGAGCGCGATCAGGAGAAAAATGCGCAGCGCCATGGTTGCAATATCGGCGCTGGCCGGGGTTGCGGCAAGACTTAAGGCTCGTAAAATCCCCAGCCGTCGGGTGCAAAGCCGCGGGCCAGCGCCAGTTTGGTGGTGCGTTCCTCGTGCAGCCAGATGGCGTCGAGGGTGAATGGCACGTCGGCCACCGAGATTTCGACGCCGTCATCGTCGGGGCCGGAGGTGATTTTGTAGCCGAAGGTCGTCAGCGCCTTTTCAAAGGCCGTGCGGTCGGCGTCGGCAAAGGCGGCGACGAATTCGAGGTCGAGATTGATGACAGCCCCGTCTTTTATCGCGGCTTCGGCGCCCAGCATGGCGATGGTCGCTTCGGTTTCGCCCTTCTGATGCGCCCAGTCCCAGCCGTCGCTCACTCCTTGGCCTCCGGATCATAGGCGGACAGCAAATTGTCGGCATTCTGCAAGACCTTGCGCACCCCGCGCGCCGCCTGACGGATACGATGTTCGTTTTCGACAAGTCCAAGCCGGATGAAACCTTCGCCGTATTCGCCAAAACCGATGCCGGGAGCGACGGCGACGCCGGCCGCTTTCAGCAGAATCTTGGAAAACCCCATCGAGCCGACGTTGTGGAATCGTTCCGGCACCCGCGCCCAGGCAAACATGGTGGCGGGCGGGGCCGGAATCTCCCAACCGGCGGCGGCCATGGACGAAATCAACACGTCGCGGCGCGATTTGTAGATGCCGCGAATTTCCTCGATGCAGTCGTCCGGGCCGTTGAGCGCGGCGGCGGCGGCGACTTGCACCGGGGTGAAGGCGCCGTAGTCGAGATAGGATTTGATCCGGGTCAGCGCCGAGATCAGGCGTTCGTTGCCGACGGCAAAGCCCATGCGCCAGCCCGGCATGGCATAGGTTTTCGACAGCGAGGTGAATTCGACCGCCACGTCGCGGGCGCCGTCGATTTGCAGGATCGACGGCGGCGGGTTGCCATCGAAATAAATTTCGGCATAGGCCAGATCGGACAGCACCCAGAGATGGTGTTTCTTGGCGAAGGCGATCAGGTCGCGGTAAAAATCGAGGTCGGTGACCTGGGCCGTCGGGTTCGACGGGAACGACACAACGACGGCGACGGGTTTCGGCACCGAATGCAGCACCCCGCGTTCGAGGGCGCGCAGGAATTCCTCGGGGTTGAACCTGCCGTCGTGCAGCGCGGGCACATGGCGCAAAGTACCACCGGCAATCATGAAGCCATAGGGGTGGATCGGATAAGACGGGTTCGGCACCAGCATGACATCGCCCGGCGCGGTAATCGCCATCGCCAGATTGGCCAGGCCCTCTTTCGAGCCGAGGGTGGCGATAATTTCGGTTTCCGGATTCAGTTTAACATTGAACCGTCTGTCGTAGTAAGCCGCCTGGGCCCGGCGCAGGCCGGGGATGCCCCTGGAGGCCGAATAGCGGTGGGTTCGGGGTTTTTGCACCGTCTCGATCAGTTTTTGCACGATATGCGGCGGCGTATCCATATCGGGATTGCCCATGCCGAAATCGATGATGTCGATGCCGTCGGCCCGGTATTTGGCCTTCAGCCGGTTGACCTCGGCGAAGACATAGGGCGGCAGGCGTTTGATCCGGTAGAATTCTTCTTCCATGGCAAGACCTTCGGCACGGGTTTTGCGGCTTATAGGATGTGCAGGCGGTCAGGAACAGGGGCTATTCAGGTGCCGGTCCAGCGCGCGGCGGCGGCCATCAGCCGGGCGCGTTCGGCGGCGGTCAATATCGCGCCCGATGCCAGTCGGGCGCGGGCGCGCAGGGCTTCGGCCCGGTTGGCCAGCGCCTGGGCTTCAGGGGCCAAGGCGTTCGCTGATCCGGCATCCTGGCCATCGGGTGCCGCCAATTCCGACAAGGGAACCAGCTGTGGCCACGGTGCCCTTGCCGCGAACGCGGAGGGCGGGAAACTGCTCGGATCACGGTCGGCCGGCGTTTCGCAGCCACCAAGGACCGCGACGATCAGGGCGATGGCGCCAGACCTGAACACGCGATATTTCCCCGTCAGCGCCGGATGCGCTATACTGATCAGCGATAGCCAATCGTTGGCGGCAGGGCAAGCGCGGCGGGAGACCAACATGAGCGACCAAATCGGGACCGATGACACGCTGATCGGGCAGGGCGAGACTTTCGCCCGCAACATTGCCGAGGCAACCGAGCTGTCGCAGCAGATCTGGCTGCGGCTGATGCAGGGCCAGATGGAAGCGGACAAGCCGGCGGAGGTCGATCCGTTGAACATCGGGCCGAGTTACGGCGAATTATTGCGGGCGGTGTTCGACAATCCCAAGCAAGTGGCGGACGCGACACTGGAATACTGGCAGGCGCAAGCGGCGCTGATGCAGCGGTCAACGCTGAAATGGCTGGGCGCTGCCGATGTGCCGGCGGTGAAACTGCCGCATATGGCCAGCCCCGGCAAACGGTTTGAACACAAGCAATGGCAGGAAAACGCCCTGTTTGACTATGTCAAGAACAGCTATCTGCTGGCCAGCGGCGCGGTGCAGGACGCGGTGCACAACGTCGGCGACATGGCCCCGAAAGAACGGCGGAAAGTTGATTTTTACACCCGCCAGTTCCTCGAGGCGATGAACCCGGCCAATTTTTTCGCCCTCAACCCCGAAGTGCTGGAAGCAACGGCGGTTCAGAAGGGCGAGAATCTGGTGCGCGGCCTGAAGATGATGCTGGAGGATGTCGAGCGCGGCAAGGGCAAGCTGATGATCCGGCAGACCAATCTGGAGGCTTTCGAAGTGGGTCGCGACATGGCGGTGACGCCTGGATCGGTGATCTGGCAAAGCGATGTGCTGCAGCTGATCCAGTATGCGCCGGTAACCGGGACGGTGCAGGCAACGCCGATCCTGTTTGTCCCGCCGTGGATCAACAAATATTATGTGCTCGACCTGAACCCGAAGAAATCGCTGGTGAAATGGCTGGTGGAACAGGGCCACACGGTTTTCATGATCAGCTGGGTCAACCCCGACGAGCGGCAAAAGGCCGAGACCTGGGATTCGTATATGCTGGCGGCCAGCGCGGCGATCGACCGGGTGCTGGAGGAAACCGGGGCGGCCAGTGTCAATCTGGCGTCCTATTGCATTGGCGGCACCCTGACCGGCACGTTGTTGGCCTGGCTGAACCGCAATGGCGACCGGCGCGTCGCGGCGGCGACGTTTTTCACCGCCCAGCTCGATTTCGAGGATGCCGGTGATTTGCAGGTGTTTGTCGACGAACAGACGGTGCAACTGGTCGATGGCCAGATGGAAAAGGGCTATCTGCCGGCCAGCGCCATGGCCAATGCCTTCAACATGCTGCGCTCGAACGACCTGATCTGGTCTTATGCCGTCAACAATTACCTGCTGGGCAAGGAGCCGTTTCCGTTCGACCTGCTGTACTGGAACGCCGATTCCACCGCCATGCCGGCACATGTCCATCATTTCTATCTCGAGCAGTTTTACACCTGCAACAATTTCGCCAAGGAAGTGCTGACCGTGCAGGGCGGGCCGGTGTTGCTGAGCGATGTCACCGTGCCGGTCTATCACGTCGCCACCAGGGAAGACCATATCGCGCCGGCGCATTCGGTGTTTCGCGGGGCGCGGATGATGGCCAATGCCCAGGTGCGCTTCGTGCTGTCGGGATCGGGTCACATTGCCGGTGTGGTCAACCCGCCAGCCGCCGGCAAATACCAGTTCTGGACCAATGCCGACAGCCAGGCTGATGCGCTGGAAGACTGGATCAAGGGCGCGACCGAGACGCCGGGAAGCTGGTGGCCGGATTGGGATGCGTGGCTGAAATCAGGTTCCGCTGGTCTGGTTCCGGCGCGCGTGCCGGGTGCGGCCACCGGCGTGCTGGAACCGGCGCCGGGAGCCTATGTCAAGCTGCGGTTCGACCTGCGTTAGAGGATGAAATCACCGCTCGTCAGCTGGGCCATGGTGAAATTGTTCAGGGTGACGCTGTCGCCGTTGCCGAAATCGATGACCACGCCCAGGCCGGCCTGGTGCGCCAGTGCCTTTACCGCGGTGAAAGCGGCAAAGTTGAAGCTTTGCAGGTCGATCTTGTCATAGGCGTTGGTGAAGCTGCTGTAGACATCGGCGTCGTCGCCGGCCTTGAAGATGAAAACGTCATATCCCGACCCGCTGTTGATGGTGTCATTGCCGTCGCCGCCGTTCAGACGGTCGTTGGCAGTTCCGCCAAACAAGAGGTCATCGCCGGCTTCGCCGAACAATTTGTCGGCACCGCTCTGGCCATAGAGGCTGTCGTTGCCGGCGCCGCCATAGACGATGTCATTTTCGGTACCGCCATCGACGAGGTCGGTACCGTTGCCGCCACGCAGCGTGTCGGCACCGGCGCCGCCATAGACGCCGTCGTTGTCGTCGCCGCCCGACAGCACGTCATTGCCGCCGTTGCCGTTGATCGTGTCGTTGCCGGCCAGCGCGTCGATCGTGTTGGCGGCAGAGGTTCCGTTCAGCGTGTCGTCGCCCGCAGTAGGCACCACCGGGGCGACAGCCACGCCGTACAACGCCTGGATGATGGCGATATCATTGGCCGAAAGCGTGAGCGCCCCGGCGGTCGCATACATGATGCTGGTCTGCAGCGTCGAATGGTCGAGCCCCAGGGTATGGCCGATTTCGTGCAGGGCAACGGCGAAGAAATTGATGCCGCTGGTGTCGCTGCCCGCAGCCCAGTTTTCGGCGGTGTCGAAGCGGATTTCCGAAAATTGGCTGGCGTCGTAGCCGGTGCGCGCCGAGTAATAGGTCACCGCCTGGCCGACGGTGCCGCTGGCGCCGTCGATCGTGTCCCAGCCGAGGCGGATATCGACGCTGCTGGCGTCGGCGGAGACAAACTGGAAGTCGATGTTGGCGACCGATTCCCACAGGTTGAAAGCCGCGGTGATGGCGTCGCGATAGGCCTGGGCCAGGATCGCCGAGGTGAAGGAATAATGCAGTCCGGCCAGGGTGGCAAAGCTCCAGGTCACCGCGCCACCGGCGCTGGGTGCGGTCGAACCGCCCCACTTGAACCCCGAATATACGGCCATGAGCCATCTCCCTTTTTTCAAAGGTGACGAGTCGCTAGCCCCCAAGCAAAGTCACACTCAATAAATACCTAACCAAAGTCGCTCAGGATTGTGGCGAAAATTTGGGAAACAGGCGGGAAATTGCCGAAAACTTAAGAAAGGTAAACCGGCGTTAACCGCGCCCGTCGACCGGAATTGTCAGTAAATCGGGAAATTATCGCACAGAATCTTGACCTTGGCCTTCACCGCCGCCTCGACCGCCGCGTTGCCGTCGTCGCCGTTGGCGGCCAGGCTATCGACGACCTCGACGATCAGACGACCGATCTGCCGGAATTCCGCCTCGCCGAAACCGCGCGTTGTTCCGGCCGGAGTGCCAAGCCGCACCCCCGATGTGATCGTCGGTTTTTCGGGGTCAAACGGGATGCCGTTCTTGTTGCAGGTGATATGGGCCCGGCCCAGAGCCTTTTCGGTGGCGTTGCCCTTGACCCCCTTCGGGCGCAGGTCGACCAGCATGACATGGGTGTCGGTGCCGCCGGTGACGATGGCAAGGCCGCCTTTCATCAGCTCGTCGGCCAGGGCCTGGGCGTTTTTGATCACCTGGGCGGCGTAGGATTTGAATTCCGGGCGCAGCGCCTCGCCAAAAGCCACCGCCTTGGCGGCGATCACATGCATCAATGGCCCGCCCTGGATGCCGGGGAAAATCGCCGAATTGACCTTTTTGGCGATGTCCTCGTCATTGGTCAGGATCATGCCGCCGCGCGGGCCGCGCAGGGTTTTGTGGGTCGTCGTCGTCGCCACATGGGCATGCGGGAAAGGCGAGGGATGCACGCCGCCGGCGACCAGACCGGCGAAATGCGCCATATCGACCAGAAGCCAGGCACCAACCGAATCGGCAATCGCCCGAAATCGGGCAAAGTCGATCTGGCGCGGGATGGCCGAGCCGCCGGCGATGATCATTTTGGGGTGATGGGCGCTGGCCAGGGCCTGAATCTGGTCATAGTCGATCAGGTTGTCCTGTTGGCGCACCCCGTATTGTATGGCATTGAACCATTTGCCCGACTGGTTCGGCGCCGCCCCGTGGGTCAGGTGGCCGCCCGAAGCGAGATTCATGCCCAGAATGGTGTCGCCGGGTTGCAGCAGCGCCATGCAGACGCCCTGGTTGGCCTGCGAGCCGGAGTTGGGCTGCACATTGGCATAGGCGCAGCCGAACAGGGTTTTCGCCCGCTCGATGGCCAGATTTTCGGCGATATCGACAAATTCACAGCCGCCGTAATAGCGCCTGCCCGGATAGCCTTCGGCGTATTTGTTGGTCATCGCCGAGCCCTGCGCCTGCATCACCGCCTTCGAGACGATGTTTTCCGAGGCGATCAGCTCGATCTTCTCGCGCTGGCGGCCAAGCTCGCCGGTGATCGAGGCAAAAAGTTCGGGATCGCGGCTGGCGAGGGTTTCGGTGAAAAATCCGGCGTCGCGGACATTGGCGGTCATGGTAAAGTTCCTGTCGGTTTCGGTCGGCTGGCATTCCATAACGGTTTTGTCCGGGCACAGAAACCTGAAAGCGACCCTTTCCGGCGGTGTTTTGCGCCATGATCGGAGCGCAAGTTTCGCACCGGAAACCATCGCCGGCATCGGGCGCTGATTTCGCCTGCGCAATCGGGGGCTTGAGTTCGCCAGACTTGCGGGCGAAACTTGCCGGCGGAACAGGGCACCGGCGGGCATGAAATTCAGCAGATTAAGTTTCCGGGCCAGCAAGACGCCCTCGGCACTGGCCGCGTACAAGGCACTTTCCCGGCACTATGGCGATGTTCCGGTCACGAAAGCCGACGCCATTGTCGCGTTGGGCGGTGATGGCTTTGCCTTGGCGACGTTGCATGCAACGCGGTCGCTCGGCTTGCCGGTTTACGGAATGAATCAGGGCAGTGTCGGATTCCTGATGAACGAATATGCCGAGGCCGGCTTGCTGGAACGGCTGGAGGCGGCCGAAGCCGCCGAAGTGCATCCGTTGCGCATGACGGCGGAACAGGTTGACGGAAACGTTGTGCAGGCGCTGGCGATCAACGAGGTGTCGCTGCTGCGGTCCGGGCCACAGGCGGCGAAAATGCGTATTTCGGTCGATGGCAAGGTGCGGATGGCCGAACTGGTTTGCGATGGGGCGCTGGTCTGCACCCCGGCGGGGTCGACCGCCTATAATTATTCGGCGCATGGTCCGATCTTGCCGATCGGCGCCGACATCCTGGCGCTGACGGCGATGGCGGCGTTTCGTCCGCGGCGCTGGCGCGGCGCGTTATTGCCCGCCACCGCCGTTGTGGTAATCGAGGTGATGGAACACGAAAAGCGTCCGGTCAACGCCGTCGCCGATTCAACCGAAGTGCGCAATGTTGTGCGGGTGGCGATCTGCTCGGAACCCGGTGTGACCCACACCTTGCTGTTTGACCCCGGTCACGGTTTGGAAGAACGATTGATCCGGGAACAATTCGTCTGATGCGGCAATCAAGGGGAACCAGATGAGTTTGAGCGTCAGGGAACAGACCGTTTGGTGGGGCGCAAGCCTGGCCGTGCTTTTGGGCGCGCTCTGGTTCCTGAGCAATGCCTTGCTGCCGTTTGTGGCCGGGGCGGCGCTGGCGTATTTCCTCGATCCGGTGGCGGACCGTTTGCAGGCGCTGGGGCTGAAACGGGTGACCGCGACGGTGATCATCACCCTGGGCGCGATTCTGGGCGTGATGTTGCTCTTCATCCTGATCGTGCCGCTTTTGGTCGAACAGACGCGGCACCTGATCGAAACCGCCCCCGGCTATGTGGCGGCGCTGAAAAGCTTCCTCAGTACCAGGTTCCCGCAATGGGTCGACGCCGAGTCGAGCCTTTGGCAAAGTCTTTCGGCGTTTCAGGGCACCATCCAGTCGCGCGGGGCGCAATTGTTGAGCTCGGTGCTGTCGTCGTCGCTGGCGATTGTCGATTTCCTGATCTTGCTGGTGGTTGCCCCGGTGGTCGCATTCTACCTGTTGCTTGACTGGGACCATATCGTTGCCCGGCTCGACGGCTGGCTGCCCCGGGAACACGCGGCCACGATCCGCAGGATCGCCAAGGACATCGACCGGGTCCTGGCCGGTTTCGTGCGCGGGCAACTGACCGTCTGTGCCATCCTGGGCACGTTCTATGCGCTGGCGCTGGCAATCATCGGCCTGCAATTCGGCATTGTTGTCGGCCTGTTTGCCGGTCTGGTATCGTTCATTCCGTTTGTCGGATCGATCGTGGGTGGATCGCTGTCGGTCGGTCTGGCTTTGGTGCAATTCTGGGGCCAGCCCTGGATGATCCTGGCGGTGGCTGCGGTATTTCTGATCGGGCAGGCGGCGGAAGGAAATTTTCTGACGCCAAAGCTGGTGGGCGGTTCGGTGGGGCTGCACCCGGTCTGGCTGATGTTCGCCTTGTCGGCCTTCGGGGCGCTGTTTGGCTTTGCCGGGTTATTGGTCGCGGTTCCGGTCGCAGCGGCGATCGGGGTGTTGAGCCGGTTCGCCCTCGAACGCTATCTGGCCGGACGGCTGTATCGTGGACCGGTGCGGGCCGATGATGACGATGACCGCTGAACAACTGAACCTCGATTTGCCGCGCCGCACGGCCCTGGGCCGCGCCGATTTCCTGGTGTCTGACGCCAACATGCTGGCCCTGGCCATGCTCGATGGCTGGCAGGACTGGCAGCTGCCGCGCCTGGCTTTGGCCGGGCCGAAGGGCAGCGGCAAAAGCCATCTGGCGCGGGTCTGGGCCGAAGAGAGCGGCGCGACGGTGCTTGATTGCACCGATTTGGCCGCATTCGAGGCCCGGGGCATCGATGTGGCGCGGCCTTTGGTCGTCGAAGATGCCGATCACATCGGGCTGATGGCCGGCGAAAATCTGCGGCGCAGCGAATTGGCGCTGTTGCATATCCATAACGCCTTGGGCGAAGCGGCGACGCCGATGGTCTTGACCGGTATCGAACCACCGGCGCGCTGGAGCATTGCCTTGCCCGATCTGGCATCGCGGCTCGCAGCAGTTCCGGTGGCCCGGATCGAGGCCCCGGATTTCCGGCTTTTGCAGGCGATATTGGTCAAGCTGTTTGCCGACCGGCAAATCCATGTCGCGCCCGATCTGATCGCCTATCTGCTGTTGCGCATCGACCGCGACGGCACGTCGGCCGAGCGGGTCGTCGAGGCGCTGGACCGCGCGGCGATGCGCGAGCGCCGGGCCATCACCCGGCCATTTGCCGCCGATACGTTGCGGCGATTGGGACTGGGCTGCGAACCGTCATGAATTTGCACCAAAAATGAGTGACAAGCACCCGATGACCAACGCCGACTACCTGCATTCCGGTTTTGACGATCAGCCGGCACTGGCGGATTTTGATCCGGCGAAACACGCGCGGTTTTTCAACCGCGAACTCAGTTGGCTGGCGTTCAACTGGCGGGTTCTGGAGGAAGCGGAAAATCCGGCAGTGCCGTTGCTCGAACGCATCCGTTTTTTGTCGATTTCGGCGTCGAACCTTGACGAATTCTATACGGTGCGCGTGGCCGGTTTGCGCGGGATGATCCGCAACGGCGTGAACCAGCCCAGTTTCGACGGCATTTCGCCGCAAGAACAATTGATCCGCATCGACGCCAACGCCCGCCGCCTGATGGGTCGGCAGCAATCATGTCTGGCGGGCATCAAGGACGCTCTCAAGGACAAGGGCGTGCAGATCGTCGCTGCCGAGGACATCACCAAATCGGAACGGCACGCACTGGAGCGCTATTTCATCGACCAGGTCTTTCCGGTTCTGACCCCGCTTGCCGTTGACCCGGCGCATCCGTTTCCGTTCATTCCGAACGGCGGGTTCGCGCTGGCGCTGCGCTTGCAGCGGATCGAGGACAGCGAAATTCTCGAGGCGCTGTTGCCGGTTCCGGCGCAAATCCGCCGCTTTGTGCCGGTCCCGCACGAAGCCGGGCAAGCCATGCGGTTCCTGCCGTTGGAGGACTTGCTGCAATTGTTTCTGGGCAGCCTGTTCCCGGGCTACAAACAGGCGGGGCACTGCACGTTTTCGGTGTTGCGCGACAGCGATCTCGAGATCGAGGAGGAGGCCGAGGATCTGGTTCGCGAATACGAGACGGCGCTGAAACGGCGGCGGCGAGGCGGGGTGATCCGGATGAAAATATCGGCCAACGCCCCCAAGGATTTACGCCGCACCATCGTTTCGGCTCTGGGAGTTGGATCCGAAGAAGTGTTTGATATTGATGGCATTCTTGGCATTCCTGACCTGAAGGAATTGATTGCCGATGGCCCGGACGACCTGCTGTGGCCGCGCTACAATCCGCGCCTGCCGGAACGGGTTCTTGATTTTGGCGGCGATATTTTCAAGGCGGTGCGCCAGAAGGATTTGTTGTTGCACCACCCCTATGAGACATTCGACATCGTGGTCAAGTTCCTCGAACAGGCGGCGCATGACCCCGATGTGGTGGCGATCAAGCAGACGTTGTATCGCACCTCGCGCAACTCGCCCATCGTCGCCGCCCTGTGCGAGGCGGCCGAGGCCGGCAAATCGGTCACCGCCCTGGTCGAATTGAAGGCACGCTTTGATGAGGCGGCAAATATCCGCCAGTCGCGCCAGCTGGAACGCGCCGGGGTGCAGGTGGTTTACGGCTTTATCGACTGGAAGACCCACGCCAAGATTTCAACCGTGGTGCGGCGCGAAGGTCGCGATCTGGTCACCTACACCCATTTTGGCACCGGCAATTATCATCCGGTCACCGCCAACATCTATACCGACCTGTCGCTGTTCACCTGCGACCCGGCACTGGGGCGTGATGCGACCAAGGTGTTCAATTATGTTTCGGGCTATGCCAAGCCCGACCATCTGGAAAATCTGGCGATTTCGCCGATCAGCCTGAAGCAGCGATTGCTGGCGAATTTGGCCGCCGAGGCCGACCACGCAAAAGCCGGACGACCGGCCGAAGTCTGGGCCAAGATCAACTCGATCATCGACCCCGAACTGATCGACGCGCTGTATGCCGCCAGCACAGCCGGCGTGAAAATCACCCTGATCGTGCGCGGTATTTGCGGGGTGCGGCCGGGCTTGAAAGGCCTGTCGGAAAATATCCGGGTAAAATCCATCGTTGGCCGTTTTCTCGAGCATTCACGCATCGCCTGCTTTGGCAATGGCCGGGGCCTGCCGTCGCGAAAGGCCAAGGTCTATATCTCGTCGGCCGACTGGATGGGGCGCAATCTGAACCGCCGGGTCGAGACCCTGGTCCGGATCACCAACCCGACCGTGCACGAACAGGTCCTGGATCAGGTGATGGCGGCGAATCTGGCCGATCAGGCGCAAAGCTGGGTTCTGCACGCCGATGGAACCTACCACCGGCACCAGGGCCAGCCGGGCGAGAAGCTGTTCAATTGCCATCGGTTCTTCATGGAAAATCCGTCGCTGTCCGGCCGCGGGCGGGCCGGCGTTACCGATGTGCTGCAACTGACCCATTCGGATGATTGACCCGATCTCCGACGGGTGGCAGGCTGGCGGCCAGAGCCGGGGTCGATCGGCGATCGGGAAACGTGGCATGGACGGCGATATTCCATCGGCGCAAGCGGCGCTGGTCAACGGCGGGCTTGAGCGATTGGGCGTCATTGATGTGGGATCGAATTCGGTCCGCATGGTGGTTTTCGACGGCGTGGCGCGGTCGCCGGCTTATTTTTACAACGAAAAGGTTTTGTGCGGGCTGGGAACCGGGCTTGCCGACACCGGCAAGCTCAGCCCCGAAGGGCGCCGACGGGCATTGGTGGCGTTGCGGCGCTTTGCGGCATTGGCCGAGCGGATGCAGCTGCACGGGCTGACCGGCGTGGCGACAGCGGCGGTGCGCGAGGCCAGCGACGGCGCCGAGTTTTGCGCTTTGGTCGAACGGGAAACCGGACTGGGCTTGCGGATTGCCAGCGGGTGCGAAGAGGCCGAACTTTCGGCCAAAGGGGTGCTGCTGGGCTGGCCAGGGGCAGATGGCCTGGTCTGCGACATGGGCGGGGCGTCGATGGAATTGGCCTTGATTGCCGGGGGCACGGTCGGTCGCTGCGAGACCAGCGGACTGGGGCCGCTGAAACTGCGCGATATCAAGGGCGGTGACACGGCGCTTGACCGCTATATCGCCAAGGCGGCGAAAGAGCTGAAGGCGAAATTTCCGGTTCGCGCCAACCGGTTGTTTCTGGTCGGCGGCTCGTGGCGGGCGATTGCGCGCCTCGATATGGAACGCCGCAAGTATCCGCTGAAAGTCTTGCACGAATACGAACTGACCCCAAGGCAGGTGATCGAAACCGCCGCATGGGTGCAAAGCCGGACGCCAGAAGAACTGGCCTTGCACACCGACACCTCGATGGCGCGACTGTCGCTGGTGCCGCTTGCCGCCCGGGTTCTGGAAGCGATCACGCGCGAGCTGAAACCGCGCCGGATCGCGATATCGAGTTACGGGATCCGCGAAGGCCTGCTGTACGAGCTGATGCCGCCGGAATTGCGGGCGCAGGATCCGTTGATCGCGGCGTGCCGGCACATGGAATCGACCTCGGCCCGGTTTCCCGGTTTTGGCGATGCCTTGTTTGAATGGCTGCGACCGTTGTATCCGCGCGCCGGCGCCGCCGAGCGGCGCCTGCAGCTGGCGGCCTGCCTTTTGCACGACACGACCTGGCGGGCCCATCCGGATTATCGGGCCGAGATTTGTTTCGAAAGCGTCACCCGCGCCAATCTGGGTGCCGTTGACCACGGCAGCCGGGTGATGTTGGGGCTGGCCCTGATGGCGCGCTACAAGGCCAAAATCGACGCCGACGATCACGCCGCGCAGCTTGCCCTGTTAACGCCGCGCCAGCGCGAACAGGGCGAAATCCTTGGCGCCGCCATGCGGCTGGGGGCGATGTTGACCGGGGCAGTGGCGGCGTCGTTGCAGAACACCGCGATCCGCCGCGAACGCGGCACGGTCATCCTGACCCTGAAAGGACCGGCGCGCGACCTGCTGGGCGAAGTGGTGGAGAAGCGGCTGGCGACACTGGCCATGCAAATGGACAGCCTGGCCAGGGTCGAACTGAAACCTTGAGGCCCGAAATCGAACCGGCCCGCTTTTGGCGGACCGGAACTTACTTCCCCTAGACTTGAGCCAATCTTCGCTTAGCCCGTTCGCCATCTCGCGGTTTGCCTCACACCTTGGACAAGTGGGGCGACCGTCTGTCGCAGCGATGGCGCGTTAAAGCAGGTTTGGGCCTTGTTTGCAAACATCTTTTTTCGATGCTGGAATCCGGCGGCATTGCACCCGAAAGCCGCTTGCCCTACATCGCTCTAGGTCAAAAAATGGAAAACGGTTGCCATGCGCCTGAGCCAGTATTTTCTTCCGACCTTGCGCGAGACGCCTGCCGAAGCAACCATCGCCAGTCATCGGCTGATGCTGCGCGCCGGGATGATCCGCCAAGCCAGCGCCGGCATCTACTCCTGGCTGCCTCTGGGCTTCAAAGTGTTGAGAAGGCTGGAAAATATCGTTCATGAAGAACAGCAAAAGGCCGGCCACATCCCGCTGTTGATGCCGACGCTGCAATCGGCGGATCTGTGGCGCGAGAGCGGGCGTTATGAAGACTACGGTCAGGAAATGCTGCGGATCAAGGACCGGCACGACCGCGAAATGCTCTATGGCCCGACCAATGAGGAGCTGATCACCGATATTTTCCGCAATTCGGTATCGAGCTACAAGGACCTGCCCAAAACCCTGTACCACATCCAATGGAAGTTCCGCGACGAGGTGCGGCCGCGATTCGGGGTGATGCGGGGGCGCGAGTTCCTGATGAAGGACGGCTACAATTTCGACGTCGACGTGCCCTCGGCGATCCATGCCTACAACCGCCACATGGTCAGTTATCTGCGCACCTATGAGCGGATGGGGCTGAAGGCGATTCCGATGAAAGCCGACGGCGGGCCGATTGGTGGCGACCATACCCACGAGTTTCTGGTGCTGGCGGAAACCGGCGAAAGCCAGGTTTTTTATGACAGCAAAGTCACCGATCTGACTTTTGGCGACCGCGAAATCGATTTCGCCGACCGGGCGCAGATGCAGGCGGTCTGCGACGAGTTCACCGGGCTTTACGCCCGCACCGACGACACCCACGACGAGGCCATTTTCGCCCTGGTGCCCGCGGAACGCCGCCGTTCGGGGCGCGGTATCGAAGTGGGGCAGATTTTCTATTTCGGCACCAAATATTCCAAAGCGATGGGCGCCGAGGTGGTGCTGGCCGATGGCAGCAGGGTGCCGGTCGAGATGGGCAGCCACGGCATCGGCGTTTCGCGCCTGGTTGGCGCGATCATCGAGGCCAACCACGACGACAAAGGCATCATCTGGCCCGAAGGCGTGACCCCGTTCGGGGTGGGGATCGTCAACCTCAAACAGGGCGACGCGGCGGCGGATGCGGCCTGCAACAGCCTGTATGCGGCGCTGGTGAAGGCCGGTTGCGACCCGCTTTATGATGATCGCGACGAACGGGCCGGAGCAAAGTTTGCGACGATGGACCTGATCGGTCTGCCGTGGCGGATCACCGTCGGCCCGCGCGGGCTGGCGGCGGGGGTGGTCGAGCTGACCTCGCGGCGGACCGGGGTTTCCGAAGAGATGACGCCGGAGGCGGCGGTGACGAAAGTGGCGGCGATTTACGCCGGGTTGTGAGGCTGGAATCGATCCGCATAGCGGACTCGACCGATCCCGCGATCACCCCGGCCGGCTGGCTGAATTATATCTTCGTCGGCACCGAACTGCACCGCTATCACCATTCCGCCGATGTCAGCGAGGCGCGGAACTATGGCGCCACCCTGTCGGTGTTTGACCGGCTGTTCGGCACCTTCGTCTATCATCCCGGCCTGCCACCGCAGGCGCTGGGCTTCGATGCCTCAACCGGCCTGCCAGCCTGTGAGCGTACCTTCGCCGTGCTGGCGCTGCCGTTCCGGCCGGCGCGCGATCGCGCGCTCGGCGCTTGACGCTGCCGGACGGGCAGCCCATGGTCCGGCCAAAAGTTCCGGAGCAGCAATGGCAGGCGGTAACCGACCCTTCTCGGCCCTCGAATGGCAGATCGCCTGGCGTTATCTGCGCGCCCGCCGCAAGGATGGCGGGATATCGGTGATCGCCTTGTACGCGCTGATCGGCGTCATGCTGGGGGTCGGCACCCTGATCGTGGTCCAGGCGGTGATGATCGGCTTCCGCGAGGAATTCACCGACCGGATTCTGGGCGCCAACGCCCATGTCAGCGTCTACTCGATGACTTACGAAGACGAATTCGGACGGCGGAGCCGGGTTATTACCGACTTCGCCGAGCGGGCCGGAATTCTGGCGCAAGTGCCCGGCGTTATCCAGGCGGCACCCATCGTCAAAGGCCAGGTCATGGCTTCGGTCAACGGTCGCAACAACGGGGTCGAAGTCATCGGCATATCGGCGGCCGATCTGGCCAATACGCCGCTGATCGCGCAGCCCGAGGAATCTTTTGGTGCTCTGGCCGATTTTGAAAAAGGCGTGGCAATTGGTTCGGGCATCGCCCGCGAATTGGGCCTGACCGTCGGTGACAAGATCAAACTGATCTCGCCCGAAGGGGTGAAAACCGCGATGGGTACCGCGCCGCGGGTGGCGAGTTACCCGGTGGTCTACATCTTTCAGGTCGGACGCTGGGATATCGACCGGACGCGGATTTACATGCCGTTCGCCGAATC
>JAYTCN010000209.1:0-10044 GCA_043736475.1 Paracoccaceae bacterium | reverse complement strand
TAAGGCTTTGCATCGGTTCACAAAACGAAAGGGTGGCGGATTGAACCGCCACCCCATTGCGATTGACGATCAGGCCAGCGACCACAGGTCGTGGTGATGCTCGAACGTCGGATGCATGTCGACGCCGGTCACCGTCGGCTTGTAGTGGCGGTAGAGCGAGCGCCAGTACGACTGGATGATCACGCCTTCGTCCTGCATGATTTTCTCCAGTTTCTCGGTCACCACCCGGCGCTTGTCGGCATCGGCGATCGACAAGGCTTCTGTCAGCGCCGCATCGAAATCGGCATTCGCGAACGCCGCTTCGTTCCAGGCCTCGCCGGAGCGATAGGCCAGCGCCAGAATCTGCACCCCCAGCGGTCGCATGTTCCACGTGGTGGTCGAGAACGGATATTTCAGCCAATCGTTCCAGAAGGTCGCGCCCGGAATGATCGTGCGTTTTACTTTCAGGCCGGCGTCGCGCATCTGGTCGGCGATGGCATCCATGGTGTTGCGTTCCCAATCGATGTCGATCGAGATCAGCTCGTGTTCGAAATCGATCATCCCGGCTTCGGTCATCAGGGCAACGGCCTTGGCCGGATCGCGGCTGATCGGGGGCAGGGCGGCATATTCGGGATGCATTGGTCCGACATGGTGGTTTTCGGCGACCTGGCCCAGTCCGGCGTAACCCAATTCCAGCACGGTCTGGTTGTCGACCGCCAGCGCCATTGCCTGCCGCACCCGTTTGTCGGCATAGGGAACCACGCCGCCGACATCGGCGACCTGGTTCGGCCGGGCCACCAGCGTGGCACCGGTGACAACTTCCGATTTTGTAAGGCCAAGTGAATCGTAAATCGCCACATAATCGGTGAACGATTGATACACCATGTCGATTTCATCGGCTTCCATCGCCGCCAGATGCGCCGATGAGTCGGTGCCGTAGTCGATATATTCGATGGTATCGAGCGCAACATCGCCGCCCCACCATTCGCCGCGTTTGGTCAGGGTCGCCTTGACCCCGACTTCGATGGTGAAGCTGTAAGGGCCGGTGCCAATCTGGCTGGCGGTCAGGTCGGCGCCCGTCTCGTCAAAGCTGCGGTGCACGATCAGGGCCGGATAATCGGTCATGCCGGCGATGATCGAAATGTCGGACGATTTCAGGTTCAGCTGCACCGTCAGGTCATCAACCTGAACAATGCCGCCTTCAACGGCCATGCCGGTGGCGTCATCCACCAGACTCGCCATGCGCCCGGCCATCGAGTTGCCTTCGGCCGCCTTGTCGCACCAGCGATTCAGGTTATAGACCACGTCGACCGCGGTGAAATCATCGCCATTGGACCATTTCACCCCCGGACGGACGTGCAGGGTATAGACCTTGGCATCGTCGGACACTTCCCAGCTTTCCAGCAGCCAGGGCTCGAAGGTGAAATCCCGGGTGTAGCGGACCAGATTTTCGCACAGGCCACGCGCCACGCAGGCGATTTCCGACCAGTCAAAAATCCTCGGGTCGCCGACGCGCAGAATCCCCATCTGGCAGCGCAGCGTGCCGCCCATCGTCGCTGCCATCGCCGGTGCCGGAACCGCAGCCCCGAGCAACCCGTAGGCCACCGCCGTTGTCGCGCCCAGCGACGTGGCCATCGCCAGAAATTCCCGCCGCTCCATTTTGCCATTCCTGACATCCGCGGCGAGTTGCGCAACCGCCGGGTGCATTGGTTTTCCGTTGATCGTTTCGTAGGTCATTGAATTCTCCCTAAATGACCGGATTTTTACGTTATATCAGCGCTTTAAGGGCGTCTTCTCCTTGTTTGCGCTGGAATTCGTCCGGCGCTCGTCGCTCTGACTGCCGTGCCGAAATCTTCGACAAAACAGGACAGGTAAAAACTAACGATAGCAGTTGACTTTCGATCACACGTCAATCGTGCAAATCCGGAATTTTGTAACAATCCCGACAAGTCAGCACCTAAATGCGACTTTGGCCGCTGTGCCGGGGGATCAGATGGTCAAACCGGGCACCGAGCGGTCAGTGTCGCGACTGGGCCCGGAACTTGCTGGGGGAATGGCCGGTTTTCTGGGTGAACAGACGGGTAAAATAGGCCGGACTGTCAAAGCCGAGATTGGCGGCAATTTGCGAAATCCGTTGATCCGACGCGGTCAATTCGCGGCGTGCCGCATCAATCAGCCTGTCCTGGATCAACGTTGACGCCGGCTTGCCCGTCGTTTGCCGACAAACGCGGGTAAGGTGGGTTGTCGTAACGTCCAGCGCATCCGCATACTCGGCGACCGAACTTTGCACCGAATAGCGATCATTCAGCATCCGGACAAAATTGCGCATCAAGCGCCGTCGAGCCGAATCTTTTGGCAGGAAATGACGCGTCATGTTCTTCTGGTGACGCATGAACCAGATCGACAGCAGCCCGACATGACACTCAAGCGCCCGGCCGCTCAGGTCACGCGCGTTGCGGAATTCGCGATCAATGGCGTCAAACAGATAAGAAAGCTGGCTTTGGTCCGACATGACGGTCACCGACGAAAGCACCGGCTGTTCGGGCAAATCCGACACAAGTTTTGGATCTGCCGAAACCGCCCATCCTTGGGTCCCGGACGTAAATTCAAACCTGTGCAACGTCAGGTGCGGCACAAATATAGCTGTTGACGGACCAAAACCCCGGACACTGCCGTCGATTGTCGCCCGGCCGCCGCCTTTTGAAACCCAGAAGAACTGACTCTGCTCCGAATGCGCCTGGCCGGCGTTCGGTTGTGCCTTGATCCTTTGAGCGATGGTTTCGCAGCGGACGTTTCCGGGGGCGGCGGCCGTCGGCAAGGGTAGGGGGGTCCGGTTCGCATTCATGGTGATTACCTGCGACAATGGTTCGATCTGTGCAAGGCTGTTTCGAAAGAATCCAATGAATCCAAAATGATGCGTGTCATTCGCGTCACAGCGAATCCGTGGGGGCCCGCCACTGTGTCGGTTCGTCAGTAACAAGAATGCGCCGCCAACCGGTCATTTTTGCGCGGAACCAGGTTCTTTGCCGCTTCGCATACTGGCGCGAGGCGACGATGGCGTTCACCCGCGCTTGCTCCAACGAAATCCTGCCAAGCAGATAATCAAAAATATCTGCCGCGCCCAGTGCCTTGGCCGATTGGGTCGTCGAAGCCAAACCTGCGGCCAGAAAGGCCCGGCATTCCTCAATCGCGCCATTGGCGATCATGTGATCAAACCGCGCCTCGATCCGCCCGCGCAACAGGTTCGCATCCGCTTCGAGCACGATCAGCTCGGCATCCGCCCGGTTTATCAGCGGCACGGCCGGGTCTTTTTGCCATTCATGCAATCCTCTGCCGGTGGCCGAATAAACCTCCCATGCCCGCTGCAGGCGCATCGGATTGTTTTGATCAAGCGCCGCCAGCGAGTCCGGATCGTTGGTTCGCAAGAAATCGATAAATTCGCCGCTTCCGCTTTTCGCACGCATCAGGTTTCCAGCCTGCCTGACTTCATGTGTAATATCCGGAATTACTGACAGGCCATTCAACAGGCTGGATAAATACAGTCCAGTCCCACCTACAATGACACATTGCCGCGGACTTGCGGACAGAATTGAGGCCACTTCGCGCAGCCAATCGCCAACGGAATAACCAGCTTCGGCGCCGACATGGCCAAACAGGCGGTGCGGAACCGCTTGTTCGTCAGCAAGCGACGGTCTGGCGGTAAGAACCCGCCAGCAATCGTAAACTTGAAGAGCATCGGCATTGACGACGATTCCCTGATTTCGGGCGGCGATGTGCATTGCCAAAGCGGATTTGCCGGAAGCAGTCGGACCGGCGATGACGATTGGCTTGGGTGTGCGGGACATCGATTTGTGATAGCCTGGCTATCGACCGTGTAAAGCAGCATGGCAAGGATTTAACATAATACATATTATCCGCATTTAAAATTTGCTGGATAGCCGCCCGCCTCACCGGGGCCCTGGCGACCTTCCGGCCCGAAGGTCATAGGGCAAAGTATTGATTTCTTTGTCGTTCCGTCCATCGCACTTCAATATGGTATCCTGCGTCCGTCGCGGATTCTGAACGGATGACGGATTGCCCGAACAGCCAGGCGCGGTGGCGTCCCTGGGCGTAGCTCAGGTGCACAGTTTCGTCTGTCTGGGGCTCGGCAACCGAAGACTCGATCGCTTGCAGCAGGTTTGCCATCCCGGTGCCGAGGAGTGCCGAAGTCGCGATCTGCCGCGGCTCGCGCTCGACACTCCTGTTCAGGGCGTCCGCCGCATCGGCAGGCAGGCCGTCGATCTTGTTCAATACCTGGATCAAGCCCGCTTTCTGTTTCTCGGACGTGCCAAGTCTGTCGAGAATTGCCTCGACATCAGCCGCCTGCCCAACCGTTTCGGGGTGTGAAATATCGCGGACATGCAAAATCAGATCGGCGTCCAGAACATCCTCAAGGGTGGCCCGGAACGCGGCAACCAGCTGCGTCGGCAAATCGGATATGAAACCAACCGTATCCGACAGGATCGCGGTTTTTCCCGACGGCAATGCAATGGCGCGCATTGTCGGGTCGAGCGTGGCGAACAGCATATCTTTGGCCAATACATCTGCGCCGGTCAATTTATTGAAAATGGTGGATTTTCCGGCATTGGTGCAGCCGACAAGCGCGATGATGGGGTATGGCACCTTTTTACGGGCAGCGCGATGCAGGGCGCGGGTCTTCACGATCTTCCCTAACTGCGCTTTGATCTTGACGATCTGGTCATCGATGGCGCGCCGGTCAGATTCAATCTGGGTCTCGCCGGGTCCGCCGACAGTACCGGTCGATCCGCGTTGCCGCTCCAAATGGGTCCAGCTGCGGACCAGTCGTGACTTTTGATAGGTCAAATGGGCCAGATCGACCTGCAAGACCCCTTCCCGGGTCTGGGCGCGATCGGCGAAAATCTCCAGGATCAAACCCGTGCGGTCCAGAACTTTGGCATTCCATTCTTTTTCGAGGTTGCGTTGCTGAATGGGAGTCACCGCTGCATCGACGATCACCACCTCGATATCGGCAGCTTGAATTCGGTCTTTTATCTGTGCAACCTTGCCTTTGCCCAGCAAAGTTCGCGCCTCAATCTTGCGCAACTGGACGGTTTCCGTAAAGCGAACGTCCAGGTTCAGGGCATTGGCGAGGCTTACAGCTTCGGCCAGGCCGTGTTCGGGCAAACGCCTGACAGCACCTGTTTTCACGAACGGATGCAGCACGGCGCATCGCGTCGCGACCTGCATTGACTCAGGCAGCGTCTTCCCCGTCGTACAGGTTGACGGGCTGGCTGGGCATGATCGTCGAAATCGCGTGCTTGTAAACCAATTGCGATTGGCCATCGCGGCGCAACAGCACGCAGAAATTATCAAACCAGGTGATAACACCCTGCAATTTAACGCCATTCACAAGAAATATCGTAACAGGAATCTTTGCTTTGCGGACATTGTTCAGAAACGCGTCCTGCAAGTTTTGTTTTTCGGCAGCCATTTTATCAGCCTTAAGTTTTGTGGGAACCCTGTCGTGCAGGGCCCTTGTTGTTATTCCCCTGAAATTGGGATTGCTTTCACACAATGTCCAGTGGTTTAAGGGCAATTTTCGCGCGGTTCACGCGAATATTATGCGGGAGCGCGCAGGAATTATTCACAAATGCCGGCCAAACCGGCATTTCAGGCCTCGCCGCCATCTTCCGAATCGTCCAGTTCGGCCATTCGCGCACCCGACCTGGCGGTGGTAACAACGCTCAAAGACTTGAGTTTCCGGTGCAGCGCCGAGCGTTCCATGCCGACAAAACTTGCGGTACGCGAGATATTGCCGCTGAACCGGTTGATCTGCGCCATCAGGTATCCCCGTTCGAACATTTCACGCGCTTCGCGCAAGGGCATTGCCGCGAAATTGGCAGCAATATCAATCGAATCGGTGGCCCCGTCCGGGCGATCCACCTCGTTTTTCAACTCATTCGCCTGAATCGGACCGGTATCCGGACCCATGATCAAGACGCGCTCGACAAGATTTTTGAGCTGCCGAACGTTGCCGGGCCAGCGCATCGTTTGCAAATGCGCCGCCGCATCGTCGGAAAGACCGCGTTTGGGCAATCCTTGGGTGGTGGTCAAATCCGCAGCGAAATGCTTGGCCAGCTCGGGAATATCGTCCCGGCGCGCTTCGAGCGACGGAACCGTAATCGGGACAACATTCAGCCGATGAAACAGCTCTTCGCGAAACCTGGCGGCCGCGATCTCGACCCCCAGATCCTTGTTGGTCGCTGAAATGACCCGCACATCGACGCGGACCGTGTCGGCGCCGCCGACCCTGCTAAAGCTTTGGTCGACCAGCACCCGCAAAATCTTGGATTGGGTGCCAATCGGCATGTCTGCCACCTCGTCAAAGAACAAAATGCCGCGGTGCGCCTGCTCGAACAGACCCGGTTCATGCCCCCGCTCGCTGCTTTCACGCCCGAACAGCACCTCTTCCATCCGTTCCGGTTCAATGGTCGCCGAATTGACGGTTATGAATGGTGCATGCGAGCGTTCGGATTTGGAATGAATATAGCGCGCCGCCACTTCCTTGCCGGCACCCGCAGGGCCGGTCAGCATCACCCGCCCATTGGTGCGCGTGACTTTTTCGAGTTGGCTTTTCAAGGCGCGGAATGCGGAAGAACTACCGAACATTGCATGGCTGGTGGTATCGCGGTGGCGCAGTGCTGCGTTTTCGCGACGCAGGCGAGAAGCCTCGAGCGCGCGCGACACAACGACCAGTAACTGATCGAGATTAAAAGGTTTTTCTATAAAATCGTAGGCGCCCTGTTTGACGGCGGCGACCGCAATTTCGATATTGCCGTGGCCAGAAATGATCACGACCGGAATATCAGGATTATCGCGCCGGACCGTTTTCAGGATCTCGATCCCGTCCAGCCTGCTTTCCTTCAACCAGATATCGAGAATGATCAGATCGGGAGCTTTGGCGTTGATTTCGCCCATCGCTGTTTCGGAGTTCCAAGCCATGCGCGTACCATGACCTTCGTCCTTGAGGATATCCGATATCAGATCGCGGATGTCTTTTTCGTCATCGACAACGAGTATGTCTGTCATGCTGCCTGCTCCCCGGTCTTGGCAATGTCGGTTACTTGCTCTGGCCTTTGATTTGGTTGGGTCGGAATCGTCATCAATACTTCGGCCCCGCGATGAAGGGTATGATCGAAAGCCGGGGCGTCAATCAGTTCCAGTTGCCCGGCGTGTTCCTCGATAATTTTCTTCACAATCGACAGCCCAAGTCCGGTTCCTCTGGCACGGGTCGTGACGTAGGGTTCGAACAACCTGGCCCGTTGCTGCGGAAATCCGATACCGTTGTCCTGAATGCGGATACGCACCTGATTTTCCTTTTCGTCAACAAGGACGCGGACTTCGGCGAAGAACTGGGCCACAGGACTGGTTTCTCTTCTGGTTTCAATGGCCTCCAAGGCATTTTTCAGCAGATTCGTCAGCGCTTGCGAAATCATCGTGGCATCGACGAATGCGTCGATCGGCTGACCGGGCGCCTGCAAAGTCAAAAGAACGTCGGCATGGGCCGATTGCTGCAAGGCGACGGCGTCGCGGACCAATTCCATGATATCCTGGATCCGGCGCTCGGGGGCAGGCATGCGGGCAAACTTCGAAAATTCGTCGACAATCCTGCCCAGATCGTCGGTCTGCCGGATAATGACATCGGCAAATCGCTCCAGTTCGGCGCGCTCGGAACCAACGAGCGGGCCGAATTTCCGGCGCAACTGGCCGGCGGATAACTTGATCGGGGTCAGCGGGTTCTTGATTTCGTGGGCAATCCGCCGCGCCACATCACCCCATGCGGCCATGCGCTGGGCGGAAACGAGGTCGGTGACGTCGTCGAAAGTCACGACATAGCCTTCGAGGTCGCCGCCGGAACTTCGCCTCTCGGCGATCCGGACATGAAGTTCCTCGCGCTTTCCATTGCGGGTGACCTGGACTTCGCCCTGCGAAACTGCCGCGCTTCCTTCGCGTAATTTATTGAAAATATTCGCGAATTCCGGCAGAGCCTCGGCGAGGCTTGCGCCTTGGGCCGAGTCCGGATCGAGGCCTACCATCGTCAACGCGGCGGTGTTCAGCAGTTCAATTTTTCCGTCCGAATTCAGGCCGACCACGCCGGCAGTGACTCCGGTCAGCACCGAATCAAACAATCGGCGGCGGCGTTCGGTTTCGGCGTTGGATTCCAAGAGGGCGTCGCGTTGACCTTTTACCTGCCGGGTCATCCGGTTGAACATCCGGCCAAGCAGGGCGATCTCGTCATCGCCCTGTTCCTCGCGAACCTGAAAGTCGAAGTCGCCGGCGCCGACACGCTGCGCCGCACCCGCCAGACGTCCAACCGGCCCGGCAAGCCTTTCGGCAAACCAAAGGCCCAGCCAAATGGCCGCCAGGATCACAATCAGCGCGAAGCCAAGGTAGATCAGTCCGAACTCGAACAACAGCTTCCCCCGGTCCGATTCAAGCTGCTGGTACAGCACGACTGTTTCTTTGGTATCATCCAGCAAGTTCAATATCTTGCCGTCTACATCGCGGGTGACATACAGCAACCTGTCGGCAAAGGCCGGCAATGCCGCCAAAGCCCGGAATTCATTATTTGGCCAGTCCTCGATGACGACGATTTCGCCGGCCAGCGCCCGGGCGATTTCTTCGGCGCTCGGCGCTTCATAGTCGAACAGGTAACTCCTTTCGCCGCGCGCCTGTAATTCGGCATCGCTGGAAATCACATAGGCTTCGGGCAGCTCGCGTTGCATCTGAACCTGGCCGCGGTTCAAAAGGTCGCGCAGTTGCGCCGGCGTAATCAGGGGAAAGCGGGTTTTCTGTTCGTTCAGAAAGCTCGCCAAAGCCTTGGTATCGTTTATTATATTGTCCTTGTGCTCGCGCTCATACGCTTCGGCGGCCATCAGCGACGTTCCAACCACTTGGCGCACACGGTCAGAAAACCAGCCTTCGAGCCCGAAATTCAGGGTGATGGTGGCAAAGATGGCGACCAGCACCGTCGGAAACAGCGCGACCAGGGCAAATACACCGACCAGGCGAAGGTGCAATCTGGAACCCGCGGACTTGGCGCGGCGGGCGGCAATCATTTTTGCGACACGCTGCAGAACCAGCGCGGCAACGATCAGGACATAGATCAAGTCCGCCAGAATGATGAAGCGCAATGTGTCCGATATCGGCGCCAGTTCGACACCGCCAAGCGCCAGGAACGTGATCGTTGCCAGAATTGGCCCAAGCAAGAAAAGCGACAGCGTGATCGCGTTTTGATACCGTCGCCTTTTTCGCAACGAATTCAAACCGTTCCAAGCCGTTGTCAGCACCGATTGTTGCAAAGCCGTTACAGAATCCCATAATTGCCCAATAAATGTGGCAATCTTACATCATTTTTTTCCCACGCGTAACCCGGATGTCGAGGTCGCGAATCTTTTTGCGCAACGTGTTCCGGTTGATGCCGAGCAACTCTGCCGTTCGAACCTGATTGCCCCGCGTTGCCGAGAGAGACAGCGCCAGCAGCGGCAATTCAACCTCTTTCAGGATGCGATCGTATAACCCGTCGGGGGGCAAAGCGTCGCCGTGGAGGTCGAAATAACGTTTCAGGTGTTCTTCGACCGACGACGACAATTGTTTGTGCCGTGTCGCTGTCAATTCGATCGACGATGTTGGTCGCGCGCTCAGCTCCTGCGAAACAACCTGTGCCGAGATAATGTCATCGGGGCAAAGCACCGCCAATCTGCGCATGAGATTTTCGAGTTCCCGAACGTTTCCCGACCAACTCTGTTTTTTCAAAACTTCGAGTGCTTCCGTCGAAATAATCCGTCGGGGCAGCCCTTCGGCTTCGGCATTTCGCAAAAAGCTGCGCGCCAGATCGGGGATGTCGTCGAGTCGCTCGCGCAGCGGCGGCAGCCGCACCGGAACAACATTGAGCCGATAGAACAAATCTTCGCGGAACGCGCCTTCATGGATCAAGGCGCGCAAGTCGCGGTGGGTTGCTGCAATGATTCTGGTGTTGGATTTTACCGATTCGCGGGTTCCTGC
>JAYTCN010000208.1:0-1753 GCA_043736475.1 Paracoccaceae bacterium | reverse complement strand
AATTTGAGCTGATGAAGCTGCGCGTCCTGAATGGCGGGCATGCGGCAATTGCCTATCCGGGGGCGCTGCTCGGCCATTGGTTCGTGCATGACGCGATGGCAGATCGGCGCATTTCCGGCTGGCTCGACCGGCTGACGCGTGCCGAGATTGTGCCAACGCTGACCCCCATTCCCGGCGTCAGTTTTGACGCCTACCGCGAGAAGATCGCCGATCGGTTCAGCAACCCGGAGGTCGGCGATACGATTGCCCGGTTGTGTCTGGACGGATCGAACCGCCAGCCCAAGTTTGTGTTGCCAGTTTTACGCCAGGCTTTGGCCGAAAACAGACACTATAAAGGGCTTTCGCTGGAAGTGGCACTTTGTTGTCGCTATTGCGCCGGTACGGACGAGGCGGGCAATTCAATCCCGCCGAATGACGATAACGCCGCCGATCTGAAGGCGCGTGCGTTGGCTGCGAAAACCGACCCGCAGGCGTTTTTGTCCAATACTTTGGTGTTTGGAACCTTGGGTCAGGACCCGGAATTCGCCAGCGCCTTTGCAGCGGCGCTGGCCTCGCTGTGGTCAAACGGGGTCGAAGCGACGCTAAACGCCTACGCCCCCGAAATCTGACGCGCCTTTGAGACCAGAACCTCGGCCTGCCTGATTGATGCATAGTCAATCAGGCGGCCATCGAGCGACACCGCGCCCTTGCCTTCGGCCTCGGCCACTTTCATGGCTTCCAGTATCCGATTGGCGCGGGAAATGTCTGCCTCTGACGGGCTCATCACCTCGTTGGCCAGCGCAATCTGGCTCGGATGGATCGCCCATTTTCCTTCACACCCCAAGGCGGCGGCACGTTTGGCCGCCGCGCGAAAGCCATCGGGATCTTTAAAGTCGCCAAACGGCCCATCCACCGGACGCAAGCCATTGGCGCGGGCGGCGACGACCATGCGGGCCAGCGCATAGTGCCACATGTCGCCCCAATGCACATCTCGGCGTCCGTCGTCCAGCGTGTCGGTCAGCACCGCATAGTCCGGATTCACCCCGCCAATGTTCGTGGTCCGGGCACGGGTAGAGGCGGCATAGTCGGCCACGCCAAAATGCAGCGATTCGTTGCGTTTCGAGGCGGCGGCAATCGCTGACACATTCTGCATGCCCAGCGCCGTTTCGATAATATGCTCGAGCCCGATCCGCTTTTTATAGCCCTTCGCCGCCTCGATCTGGGTGACCATCATATCGACGGCATAGACATCGGCGGCGGTGCCGACCTTGGGCACCATGATCAGGTCCAGCCGCTCGCCCGCCTGTTCGACCACATCAACAACGTCGCGGTACATATAGTGCGTATCGAGGCCGTTGATTCGAACCGACATGGTCTTGGTGCCCCAGTCCAGCTCGTTCAGGGCCTTGATGATATTCTTGCGGGCCTGCGCCTTTTCATCCGGGGCCACGGCATCCTCAAGGTCCAGAAAAATTACGTCGGCAGCAGATTTCGCCGCCTTTTCAAACATCTGCACCTGACTGCCGGGCACGGCGAGTTCGGACCGGTTCAGCCGGGCGGGGGCCTGTTCGATGACGTGAAAGCTCATGATCGGGGTCCTTTGATTATGCAGTTGCAGCATTCAAGGCGGGATTTGATCCCTAGTGTCAAGCAACAATATTGCGCCAAGCGGCCCCGGCGTAGTCATTTGCGACCCAAAGCGCTTGACCCAAGGTTGACCCAAGGTTGACCCCTTGGCGCGGTGTCTCTATCTGTCCCTTTTGAACCCTGAGGG
>JAYTCN010000207.1:0-10054 GCA_043736475.1 Paracoccaceae bacterium | reverse complement strand
ATTCGGTCGGTGACTTGCTGGCTTCGGGCCTGCCCTATTCGTTGACGATCGGTTTCTGGGCGGTGCTGCTGGCGGCCTCGGTCGGGATCACTTTGGGGGTGCTGGGGGCGCTGCGACGCAATTCGGCGCTTGATTATTCGACCGGGGTTCTGGGGGTGGTTGGCATCGCCATACCGATCTTTGTGATCGGGCCGATTTTTCAGGTGATCTTTGCGCTCAAACTGAGTTGGCTTCCGGTCGGCGGCTGGAACGACGGCTGGCGGTCGCTGGTGCTGCCGGTGGTGGTGCTGGCGCTGCCGAACATCGCCTATATCTCGCGGCTGACCCGGACGTCGATGATCGAGAGCCTGCGGACCAATTACGTGCGCACGGCCTGGGCCAAGGGCATCGGGGCCCGCCGGGTGATCTGGAACCATGCGCTGACCGGGGCCCTGATGCCGGTGATTGCCTATCTCGGCCCGGCAACGGCGGCGATCATCACCGGTTCGATCCTGATCGAGACGATTTTCGCCATTCCCGGCATCGGCCGGCATTTCGTCGATGCGGCACTGAACCGCGACTATCCTTTGGTGATGGGGATCACCGTGCTTTACGGCGCTTTCCTGATCGGCTTCAACGTCCTGACCGATCTTGTGCGCGGCTGGCTCGACCCGCGGGTGCGCTATGGGTGATCTGGCCGATCCGTTGGCGGTAGCGCCGGTTTCACCGTTTCGCGACCAGATGCGCCGCTTTGCCCAGAACAGGATGGCGATCCTGTGCCTTGCGGTGCTGGCGGGGATTGCGCTCGCCTGCTTTTTCGGACCGTTTTTCTTTCCCTTCACCGGCGAGGACGCCGATTTCGACCTCATTTCGGCACCGGTTGATTTCGCGTCTTCGCACTGGTTTGGTACCGACGAATTTGGCCGCGACCTGTTGGTAAGGGTGCTGGAGGGCGGCCGGGTGTCGCTGACCATCGGGTTTCTCGGGGCAGTGACCGCCGGCCTGATCGGGGTGGTTTACGGGGCAGTCGCCGGTTATGCCGGCGGCCGCGCCGACCGGGTGATGATGCGGTTGGTCGAGATCCTTTACGGGTTTCCTTACGTGATCCTCGTCATCCTGCTCAACATCCTGCTCGGCGGCGGCAATGTCGCCCTGTTTACCGCCATCGTGTTTACCCTGTGGCTGACCCCGGCGGTGATCGTGCGAGGGCTGGCGCAGAGCCTTGCCAAACGCGAATTTGTCGAAGCCGCGCGGGCCACCGGGATGACCAATATCCAGATCATCCGGGAACATATCGTGCCGAACTGCGCTTCGGTGGTCATCGTCTATGGCAGCCTGCTGGTGCCCGAAGTGATCCTGAGCGAGAGTTTCCTGTCGTTTCTGGGCATCGGGATCAGGGAACCACAGGCAAGTTGGGGCAACCTGATCGAATCGGGCACTTCGCAAATGGCGACAGATTTGCGGTTGTTGCTTTTGCCGGGCGGACTGCTGGCTGTGGTGCTGCTGTGCCTGAATTTCATCGCCGACGGGCTTCGGGATGCGTTTGATCCAAATGAACAGTGAATCACTCCTTGGCGTGCGCGACCTGAGCGTGCATTTCAAATTGCCGGCGGGCGAGATGACGGCGGTGGACCGGGTGAGTTTCGAGGTGCAACCCGGTGAAGTGGTGGGGATTGTCGGCGAAAGCGGGTCGGGCAAGAGCCAGATATTGTTTGCGCTGATGGGGCTTTTGGCCTCGAACGGACGCAGCGAGGGCTCGGCGCGGTTTCAGGGCCAGGAGCTGCTGGCCATGACGCCAGATGCACTGGACCGGGTGCGCGGCGTGTCGATGGCGATGATATTCCAGGACCCGATGACCTCGCTGAACCCCTATCACCGGGTCGGCGACCAGCTGGCCGAGGGGCTGATCGTGCATGGCGGATTGTCGCGCCCGAAAGCACGGCTCGCGGCGATCGCCATGCTCGACCGGGTCCGCATTCCCGATGCCGCCGACCGGGCGCGGCGCTATCCGCATGAATTTTCCGGCGGGATGCGCCAGCGGGTGATGATCGCGATGGCGCTGCTGGTGAAACCGGCCTTGTTGCTGGCCGACGAGCCGACGACGGCGCTGGACGTGACCATTCAGGCCCAAGTGCTGGACCTGATGGCGGAACTGGGGCGCGAGACCGGCACCGCGATCCTGTTTGTCACCCACGACCTTGGGGTGGTGGCGCGGCTGTGCGACCGGGTGATCGTGCTTTACGGCGGGCGGATCATGGAAGAGGCGTCGGCAAAAGTGCTGTTCGGAAACCCGCTGCATCCGTATACGCAAGGGTTGTTGTCGGCGACGCCAAGTCTGCAAGCGCCTTTGACCCATCGGCTGCAGACGATTGCCGGAACGCCAAGGTCTGGCGGGGCGATGCTGCCGGGCTGCCCGTTCGCGCCAAGGTGTGGGGTCAAAATCGGTGTCTGCGACGCGGTGCAGCCGCCGCTGGTGCCGCGTCACGGTGGCGGAAGGGTGGCATGTCATCTGGTTCCGGGTGTCGCATGACCACGCTATTGCAGGCCGAACATCTGGAAGTCGGCTATCCGGTTGACGGCGGGTTTCTGGCGCGCGGACCGCGTTTCCTGCCCATCGTCCGCGATGCCAGTTTCGCGCTGCCGGCGGGCAAGACTTTGGGGATTGTCGGCGAGTCCGGATGCGGCAAGACCACATTGGGTCGGGCGTTGCTGCGGCTTGTACCGGTATCTGGCGGGCGGGTGCTGTGGCAGGGACAGGACATGGCAGGGTTTACCGTTGAGGAACTGCGGCGGCACCGGTCGGAGATGCAGATCATCTTCCAGGACCCGGTGGCGGCATTGGACCCGCGCATGCCGCTGGGCCGGATCATCTCGCGGCCGCTGGCGACGTTCCAGCCCGGCCTGAGCAAGGCCGATCTGCGCGAAAGGGCGACCTTGGCACTGCGCCAGGTCGGGCTGTCGCCGGATTTTGCCAATCGCTATCCACACGAGCTGTCGGGCGGTCAGGCGCAGCGGGCCGGGATCGCCCGGGCAATTATTCTTCGGCCGAAACTGATCGTCTGCGACGAACCGGTGTCGGCGCTCGATGTGTCGATCCAGGCGCAAATCGTCAACCTGCTGATGGATTTGCAAGACCAGATGGGGCTGGCGCTGATATTCATATCGCACAACCTGGCGGTCGTTCGCCAGATCAGCCACGAGGTGATGGTCATGTGTCTGGGCCGGGTGGTCGAAAAGGCCGGCAGGGATGCTTTTTACGCCCGGCCGCTGCACCCTTATTCCAAAGCGCTGATGGATGCGGTTCCTGAACCCGACCCGGAACGCGAAAGATCGCGGATGGGGCACGCGCTGGCGGGGGAATTGCCTTCGGTTTTGACACCGCCCAAGGGCTGTGTTTTTGCTTCGCGCTGCCCGCAAGTTGTCGGGCGATGTCGGGAAACCCGCCCGGAATTGCGGGCTTTTGCCGACGGTCGTTTGGCTGCCTGCCACCTGATTGAAGACCAGATTTCATGGCCGATGTGAGCGAACTTGCCAAGCTTTGGGCCAGCGTGCCGCGTATCGGCACCGTGAAGGTTTCCGGCGACGGCAAATGGGCGTTCTGGAGCTGGGAAGCGCTGCACGAGACCGCCGAAATTTACGCGACATTGGCCGATGGTTCCGGGGTGCCGGAACGGCTGACGTTTGGCAAGGATCATTTCTATTTGCGCGATGTCAATTTTGACGGCAGCAAACTTGTCCTGGCGCAAAGCCGGAACGGCTCCGAGCACGACCAATTGTTGCTTTTGGAACGTTCCAAATCGAATGCTGTGACAGCGCTGACGCCGGTGCAGTCGAACCATTACGTCTATGGCGGGCGGTTTGGGCCGGGCGCGGACTGGATCGTTTTCATCGCCGATTTCGACTATGAAGCAAGCCGGGTTACCGATGGCGGCTGGATTTGCCGGCAGGATTTGGCGACCGGTGAACGCCGGGTTTTACTGAAAACGCGAAGCACCTTCACCGAAGGGCCGGAGCTGAGTCCGGGCCGGTCGATGATGCTGTGGCGCCGTCACGAATTGCATCCCGGCGGTGACCAGATCTGGGTGATGGGAAGCGACGGCGGCAGCCCGCGCGAATTGCTCAATCTGGGGGCCAAGGCGCGGATTTCGGCGGAATGGCTGGACGATGGCCGGATTGTCTTTGTCGGCGATGGGCCAAAGCGGGATCGGGTTGGGGTGGTCGATGTTGGCTCGGGTGCGATAAATTGGCTGAAGGATGAGGAAGGGTTTGATCCCCAGGAGATTGTTGCGGGAAAAAGCGGGAAGTTTGCCTGTCTGGCGTTTGTAAATTCAAACTTGGTACCAATGGTGTTTGACACCACAAAGGGCAAAGAATTGGCGTTTCCCAATTTGACCGGTCGCCGTTCGGCGATGCCGGTAGCGGCACTGCCTGACAGCAGCTGGGTCGTTGAAGCCTATGACGCCGACGCGCCGCATGCGTTGTTTCGCGTCCAAGCTGACGGCGCATTGGTTTTGCTGGCGCAGGCACCAAAGATTTGGCGAAATTTCATCCGCCCGGAAAGTTATCACTGGCGATCAAGCGACGGCACGCCGGTGCAGGGCTGGATGTATCGGCCTGTGGGTCCGTCGAAGGGGCTGGTCACTTGGGTCCATGGCGGGCCGACCTGGCATTCGGAGGATTGGGTCAATCCGAAAGTGCAGTTTTATGTCAATGCGGGTTTCACGGTTTTGGACCCGAATTATCGCGGCTCCACCGGATTTGGCATGGAATTCCGCGAGGCGGTGAAAGACGATGGCTGGGGCGGGCGCGAACAGGACGACATTCGATCCGGGATCGAGGCCTTACTGCGGGACGGATTGGCGGAACGCGGGAAAATCGCGGTGATTGGCCTGTCTTATGGCGGTTATTCGTCGTGGGTGGCGATCACCCGGTTTGCCGATCTGGTCAATGCGGCGGTGCCGATTTGTGGGATGTATCGTTTGGATACTGATTACCACGCGACCGAGATGCCGCATGGGCGCGACTATTCCAGGGCGATGATGGGCGGGACGCCGGAAGAATTGGCCGGGAAATACGCCCAAGCCTCACCAGGGAATTTCATTGACCGGATCAAGGGCTCGTTGCTGATCGTGCATGGCAGGGCGGATTCAAACGTCGGTCCGCAGAATACGCATATGGCGGTGCGCGAACTGACCGAAAAGGGCATTCCGCACGAGGTCTTGTGGTTCGAGGATGAAGGGCATGGGGTGACCAAGCAGAGCAATCTGGTGACGTTCATGCTGCAGACGGCGGCGTTTCTGGAAAAGGCGTTTGCGAAATGAGTGCAACTATCCGAAGCGAGTTTCCGCTGCAGGTCGAGGTGCGCGATCCGGTGTGGATCACGCTGCCCGATGGCACCCGGCTGGCCACGACATTGTGGCTGCCGGTGACGGCGGCAGAGGTGCCGGTGGTGGTCGAACTGATCCCGTATCGGCGGCGTGACGGCACGGTGTTCCGGGATGTGGAACTGCATCCCTATTTGGCCGGCAATGGCGTGGCCTATGCCCGGGTCGATCTGCGCGGGTCGGGCGACAGTGACGGAATTTTGGTTGATGAGTATTCGAGCCAGGAACAGGCGGATTGCTGTGATGTGATCGACTGGTTGTCAAAGCAGGACTGGTGCACCGGCAGCGTCGGCATGTGCGGCATATCCTGGGGCGGGTTCAATGCGTTGCAGGTCGCGGCTTTGCAGCCGCCGGCTTTGAAGGCGATCATCACGCTGTGCGCCTCGGACGACCGCCACGCCGACGATGTACATTACATGGGCGGGGCGATGTTGACCGAGAATATCTCGTGGTCAAACGTGATGATGGCGATGAATGCCCTGCCGCCTGACCCGCAGATACGGGCGGATTGGCGCGAGGTCTGGATGGCGCGGCTCGCGGCGAATTCGTGTTGGGCCGAGCGTTGGATCACCCATGCGACGCGGGATGACTATTGGCGGCAGGGTTCGATTTGCGAGGATTATTCGCGGATCAAGATACCGGTGCTGGCCGGGGCGGGATGGGATGACAGCTATTCCAATTTCGTCTTGCGGCTGTTGCACAATTTGGCCGGGCCAAGGTTGGGAATATTGGGGCCGTGGAGCCATGCGTTTCCGTGCCGTGGCAGTCCTGGCCCGCATATCGGCTGGCTGCAGGAATGCCTGCGCTGGTGGAAGCACTGGCTGGGCGGCGAGGCGACCGGGATCATGGACGAGCCGATGCTGCGGGTTTGGCTGAGCGGGCAAGAGCAGCCAGCGGCTGCGTACGACATGCATGAGGGCCGTTGGGCGGGGGAAAGAATGTGGCCTTCGGCAAATGCAGCGCCGCAGAAATTGTTCCTGAACAGGGGGAAGTTGAACCCGGTTGCTGAACCGGCTGCCGCGCTGACAATCCGTTCGCCCGCAACCGCCGGTATCGAGTGCGGGCGCTGGGGTGGCTACGGCGGCGGCGCACCGGATTTGCCGCTGGACCAGCGCCGCGAGGATGCGCGGGCCTTGTGTTTCGACACCGAGCCCTTGGACGCGCCGATGACTCTGATCGGGGCACCGGTCCTGGCGCTTGATGTGACCTCGGACCAGCCGTTCGGGCATTTGTTTGCGCGGCTGTGTGTTGTCGCACCGGACGGGATCTCGTCGTTGGCCTGTTATGGGGTGCTCAATCTGGCGCGGCGCAACGGCATGGACCGCAACGATGCTTTGCCGGTCGGGCAAGCGGTGCCGGTGACGTTGCGGCTGGACGATCTGGCCCGCGATGTGCCTGCCGGGTATCGGCTGCGGCTGGCCATAAGCAACCAGCACTGGCCGATTTTGTGGCCGCAACCGGGGCTGGCGACTTTTGTGATTTCGCAGGGTGTTTTGACTTTGCCGGTGCATGCGGGGGGCGCTGTTGCGGTGGCGTGGCAGCCGCCGGAAATTGCCCCACTTCTGGTGACCGAAACGCTGGCCGGGGGCGAAAGCTCGCGGGTGATCTCGCATGATGTTGGCAGTGGCGAGGTGAAAGTGAGCTTGCGTGACCATGTCGGGCGGACCCGGATATTGGACCGCGATATCGAGGTGTTTGACGGCAGCAGCGAGGAATATCTGATCCATAGCGACGACCCGCTTTGCGCCAGCATGACCAGCGAGACTTTGACCGGTACGAAATCTGGTCCGGTTGATGCCTCGGTTCTGGCGCGAACCTCGCTGAGCGCGGATGCGACGCATTTCAACCTGAGTTGGCTGGTTGAAACCCGCGACCATGGCGACGTTATTCACCGGGTGGAAGGCAGCAAACGGTTGCCAAGGGGCGGGTTGTGATGGTGCAGGGGTTCTTTGTCGCCGCCGCGCACGACAATGGCGATGCGGTGATGGGGCATTATTTCGAGGTCGCGTCCGCTGATCCGGCGCGGGCGCAGGTCTGGGGTTATTCGGACCGGCTGAGTTACGCGCCGGGCGAGGTGCTGCGGCTGCACGGGATGGCGTCTGCGGCGACGGTTCATCTGACGATTTCGCGCGATGGTTTGGTGCCGGAGGTGGTGTTGGAGCGCGACATTCCGGGCGGGTTTGTGGCGACTCCGGCGGATTGCTCGGTCGAGGGGTGCGGCTGGCCGGTTCGGTTTGAAATGGTGATACCGGCGGCGTGGAAAAGCGGCCTGTATCGGGTGAAGTTTGCGGTTGCGGGGCATGTTTCGGAGCATGTGTTTGTGGTGCGGGCTGGGGCCGAAAGGGCGCCCGTGTTGTTTCTGCTGACCACCGGAACCTGGGCGGCATACAACGACTGGGGCGGGTCGAACCATTATCAGGGGCTGACCGGGGTTTCGGGGGCGGACTTCGCCCCGCAGGTGTCGCTGCACCGGCCCTGGGCGAAGGGGTTTGTTGCATGGCCGGCCGGGGCGCCGCGGATTCCGCATGCCTCGCCGCTGCTCACCAAACCGCGTTATCCGCATATGGAATTTGCCCGCGGCAACGGGGTGTCGAAGAAATATGCCTCAAGCGGCTGGGCGGCGTTCGAGCGGCCCTTCGCGCTTTGGGCCGAACGGCAGGGCATTGCCCTTGATTATGCCACCCAGCACGATCTGCACGCCGATCCGGGGGTTTTGGACGGGTACGAGCGGGTGGTGATTGTCGGCCACGATGAATACTGGACCTGGGAGATGCGCGATCATCTGGATGGATGGGTTTCGCGCGGCGGCAAATTGTGCCGGTTCGCGGGGAATTTCTTCTGGCAGACGCGGCTGTCGGACGATTTAACGGTGCAGACCTGTTTCAAATCGCGGGCCGAAGCGGAGGATCCGGCGTGGAATTTGCAACGTTCCCGATTGACCAGCTATTGGGACCATCCGGCGATCGGGCGGCCAGCGGTTGCCACCATGGGTTTGACCGGATCAGCCGGGGTTTATGCCGGCTGGAGCCGGTGCGCGGCGCATGGATCCGGCGGGTTCACGATCTATCGGCCGGAACATTGGGCGATGGCGGGGACGGGTTTGGGCTATGGGGATGTGCTGGGGGGCGGGTCGCGGATATTCGGTTATGAAGTCGACGGGATCGATTATGAAATCCGCCAGGGCCTGCCGTTTGCTGCCGAGGCCACCGGCCTGGCCGGGATTTTGGAAATCGTCGGCCTGTCACCCGCCACTGCGCTGGCGCATGCGACCGGCCCGGATGATGCCGATGATTTCATCGGCGCGGCCGACCTGCGCGAGCTGGCGGAAACCATCCACGGCGGCGCCACGCCGCAGGCGCTGGCGCGGGCCGCGCGCGGCAATGGCGCCATGGCTTTGTATCGGCAAGGCAAGGGCGCGGTGTTCAACGCCGGGTCCTGCGAATGGGTGGCAGGGCTGATCGCTGGCGATGCGGCGGTGGAGCGGGTGACACGGAATGTGCTTTGCGGGGCCTGGTGACGCCGGCGGTCACGCCAGCCGCAACATGCGCCGCAGTCCAGCGGATTTCAGCGCGAAATGCTGGTACAACGCCGCGATGGCATGCATGCCGATCAGGGCGATGAACGGCGCTTTCGCCGCCTCGTGCAATTCGCCGGCGGCCTTGCGACCGGGGTTGCGGGTCAGGGTTGAACGCCGCAGTTTGGCGATTCCGGCGGTGGCGAGGAAAAAAGCTGACCTTGCTTGATTTCGTACGCTCCGTATGCTACGTATCAAACGTACAGAACGGAGGCTGCCATGGCCGGCCAGATCAGCGTCACCGAAGCCCGCGAGAATTTCGCCGACCTGATCGGGCGGGTGCAGTATGGCGGCGAGCAGGTGAAAATTATCCGCCGCGGCAAGGTTGTCGCCGCGCTGGTCTCGGCCGAAGACCTGGCCGTGCTCGACGCGCTGGAGGACCGGCTGCTGGGCGAACTGGTGGCGGAGATTCAGGCCGAACCGGGGTATGACCCGGAGGATACGGTGCCGGCGGAGGAATTTTTTGCGTCATTGCGGACCAATGTAGCCGCTGAATGACGCGCTGCCGCGTCGAAATTGAGAACCCGGCGCGCAAGCAGCTAAGGGCGATGCGGGATGTCAGCCTGCGTGACCGGATCGAGCGTGAAATCATGGCGCTTGGCGATGACCCGCGACCGGCGGGCGTCAAGAAACTTGCCGGTTATCGCGACCTTTGGCGCATCCGCGTCGGCGACTGGCGGGTGGTCTACCGGATCGGGGACGGGCGGCTGGTGGTGGTGATCGTGACGGTGGCGAAGCGGAGCGAGGTCTGCGGGCGGGTCGGGCGGTAGGGGCATAGGCCGGGACTTATCACGCCATTTCAATGCGTTGACCGGAAACGGTGGCGTGAAAGCAAGCCTGCGGCTCGCCCAGCGGGGTCCATCGACCCCGCTGGCCACGACGATTGCCTGTTATCCCGCACGGGATGCCCAAAGCATCCCGGGCCGCGCCTGCCCGCCCTCGGCAGGCGCGATGCGCCCGCCCAGTCAGGCGCGGCCCTTGCGTTGTGGGTGCTGAAAAGTTGCCCGGCACCGTCGCGGCTGAACGGAAAAACGCGCCACTGGCGCGTTTTTTGTCTCCGTTCAGGTTGGGGGTTGGGCCTTTTGGACCGCGAAAGTTCGAACCAAGGGCGCCCAGG